>NZ_PSTO01000033.1:0-43113 GCF_002930975.1 Rathayibacter sp. AY1A3
GGGCAGTGGGGCTGTTCGCACGGCTGAGCCGATGCGACCCTCCAAACTACCCGCGTTCCGCCGGATCCGACCTGAGAGAAACCTCCGGAGTCAAGCGGTTGAGCGCATCGATCGGCTCTCGATCCGGAATGGCGGGGGTGCGCCGGGTCGCCGGTGGGCGTGCTCAGCGGTCGGCGGTGAAGACGAGCAGGGCGATCACACCGGCGACCGTCGCCGCGACTCCGGAGCCCAGGCGCCACCACATCCACTTGTCGCGCCTGGGCCCGCGCACGGGACGCCGGAGGCCGGCGCGGCCCTGGTAGCCGCCGGGATCGTGCTGGAAGACCATGCCCCCAGCCTGCCGAACCCGCGCCCGTCGCGGGGTCACTCGCCCGTGACTCCCAGCCGCGAACGGCACCGCAGGGCTGAAGCGAGAGCCGAGGAGAAGGGGGGGGAGGCGGCGGCCGAGGGGGAGAGGAGCAAGGACGGCACGGGCGCAGAACGGCCGCCGCCCGCGCGCCTAGCGCGGCCCGGGCGCGCTCGCCAGCGGGTTCGCGGGGCGGGTGCCGCTCGGTAGCGTGGGGGAGTCGGCCGGAGCGGTCGATGAGCGGAGGAGCGGACATGGCCGGGACCGGCAAGGACAAGGACGCACGCGACAAGGCGGCGCAGAAGCGCGCGAAGAAGGCGCTGAAGAAGGCCGAGAAGTCGGTGCGCGCGGCGCACGAGGCGGTCCGCGACTCCAGCAAGAAGCTGCGCAAGAAGGCCCGCAAGCTGGCCGAGCAGACCGAGAAGCTCAAGCGGACCCAGGAGAAGGCGGCGAAGAAGGCGGCCGCGGCCGAGAACCGCCCGACCACGCCGAAGCACGCCGCCGAGCCGGCGGTCGGCGCCCTCGACCTCACCCCGCCGCTTCCCGGCTCGCAGGAGCCCGCCGAGGATCAGGAGTCCGCCGAGGACGCCGGTGCCGCGGCCGGGTCCGCCGCACAGCCGGAGCCGGCCCCCGACTCCGACCCCGCGCACACCCCGGACCTCACCCCGCCGCTGCCGCGCTCGGGCTCCTGACCGCGCCCGTCTGAGCGCCGCACGCCGGTGCGGGCTCGGGTGGATCGCACCCTCAGAAGCGCCGCCCGCCTGAGAATCCGCACAGACTACTCGGGCGGGCGTGCCCCGCGAGGTGAACAGCAGGTGAAGCCTCGCGACCACGCCGGAACGCCTCCCGCCGCGGGAGCATCATGTCTGCGTGGATCCCTTCATCCTGCTCGCGCTCGTCGTCGTCACGGCCCTCGCCTTCGACTTCACCAACGGCTTCCATGACACGGCGAACGCGATGGCCACGTCCATCGCGACCGGTGCCCTGAAGCCCCGCACCGCCGTCGCCCTCTCGGCGTCGCTGAACCTCGTCGGTGCGTTCCTCAGCATCGAGGTGGCGCTGACCGTCACCAACGCGGTCGTGAAGATCCAGGACTCCTCGGGCGCACCCGATCCGGCGCTGCTCGAGGACGGCGGATCCGCTCTGCTGCTGATCGTGCTGGCCGGCCTCATCGGCGGCATCGTCTGGAACCTGCTGACCTGGCTGCTCGGCCTGCCCTCGAGCTCGTCGCACGCCCTCTTCGGCGGCCTGATCGGCTCCGCTCTCGCGGGGCTCGGCCTCAACGGCGTGAACTGGGCCGGCGACGGCACGAAGCTCGACGGCGTCGTCGGCAAGGTGATCCTCCCGGCGCTGATGTCGCCCGTGCTCGCCGGAGCGGTCGCGGCGATCGGCACCTGGCTCGTCTTCCGGGTGATCGGCAACCTCGCCGAGAAGAGCCTCCACCGCGGCTTCCGCTTCGGCCAGATCGGCAGCGCCTCCCTCGTCTCGCTCGCGCACGGCACCAACGACGCGCAGAAGACCATGGGAGTGATCACGCTCGCGCTGATCGCGGCCGGCGGCTGGAGCGACACCGAGTCGGTCCCCTTCTGGGTCAAGCTCAGCTGCGCGCTGGCCATCTCGCTCGGCACCTACATCGGCGGCTGGCGGATCATCCGCACCGTCGGCAAGGGCCTCGTCGAGATCGACACCCCGCAGGGCATGGCCGCCGAGAGCGCGTCCGCCGCGGTCATCCTCGCCTCCAGCCACCTCGGCTTCGCCCTCTCGACCACCCACGTCGCGACCGGCTCGATCCTCGGCTCCGGAGTCGGCCGACCCGGAGCGCAGGTGCGCTGGCGCGTGGCGCTGCGCATGGTGATCGCGTGGGTCATCACGCTCCCGGCCGCCGCTCTCGTCGGCGCCGTGATGTGGTGGATCGGCCACCTCGTCGGAGGCGCGGCCGGCGGCCTCCTGATGGCCGCGATCCTCGTCGCCGTCGCCTCCCTCATCTACATCCGCTCGCGCCGCGACAGCATCGGTGCGCACAACGTCAACGACGAGTGGCAGGACGCGGCGGCACGCCCCGCGCCCGAGACCGCCGGCGTCTGAGCGAAAGGATCCGCACCGTGCTCTCCCTCTTCCTCTCCGCCGCCGGCCAGGTGGCCCTCGTCGCCGTGCTCCTCGGAGCGGGCCTGCCCGTGCTCTTCGCCGTCGGCGTCCGCTCCTTCGCCGTCGCCGCCGGTGCTCCCGCCTCGGGCGGGTCGGACGCCCCCGCGGTCCGGAGCGGTCTGCCCGCCCCGGTGCTGCGCGGGATCGGCGTGCTCTGCTTCGCCCTCGTCGTCGGCTCCGTCGTGATCGGCCTGAGCGTCATCATCGCGACGGGCCTCGGCCAGTCGGTGAGCTTCGAGCACGTGATCCCGACCTTCGTGCCCAAGGGCTGAGCATGGCCTCGACCGATCCGATCGCGGCGCGGGAGGGGATCGTCGCCCGCGTGGTCGACTGGCTGCGCGCGGGCTACCCGTCCGGCGTGCCGGAGCAGGACTACCTGCCGCTGCTGGGCCTGCTGCGCCGCAGCCTCACGACGGACGAGGTCGAGCAGGTCGTCGCGCGGCTCCTGTCGGAGTCGGAGCGGGCCGAGACGGTCGTCTCACGGGCCGTCGTGCGCGAGCGGATCGAGCAGCTGCTGCTCGGACCGGCGATGCCCGAGGACGTCGCCCGCGTCTCCTCGCGGCTCGCGAGCGCGGGCTGGCCGCTGGCGGGCGCGGAGTCGCTGGCCGAGCCGGACACCCGCGAGGGCCTGGTCGCGCGCATCGTCCGCTGGCTGCGCGCCGGCTATCCGGCCGGGCTGCCCGAGCAGGACTTCGTGCCGCTGCTGGCGCTCCTCCGCCGCCGTCTGAGCGACGAGGAGGTGGCCGAGGTGGCCGCCGGTCTCGCCGCCGACGCGCCCGCCTCCCGCGCGGACGTCGGCACCGCGATCGCCGGAGTGACCTCGGAGCTGCCCTCGGAGGAGGACATCGAGCGCGTGCGCCGGTCGCTGGCCGCGCTGGGCTGGCCGGAGGAGTTCGCGAGCTGACACGCCGCGGCCCGGGTCTCGGGCCGCAGGAGGCCGCGAGCCTCTCCGCCGCTGTCGCCGGCGAGCCGGCCGGAGAGGCCGCCGGCCGACCGCGCCGCGATCCCGGACGGTCCAGCCGTCGAAGGGTGACCCCGCCGGGACCAGGACGCGGACGCTGCAGCGGGCCGGGCCCGCCGTGAGCGGGCGGGACGAGCGCTGGAGCGTGTCCTCGGGCGGGCGACAGGCGGCCGCCCGGTCGGCAGGGGAGTCGCGGGGTCACGACGCGCGCCGTCCGCCGTCCTAGGTTCGGCCCGGGTCCGGATCGGCTGCGCAGCCGGCTGCCGGACCGCAGCCCGACCGGAAGGACACCCCATGCCCGCACCCACCATCGTCCTCGTCCACGGAGCGTTCGCCGACGCCGCGAGCTTCGCCCCGGTCACGCGGATCCTGCTCGACGCCGGCCACGCCGTGCGCGTCCCGGCCGTGCCGAACCGCAGCCTGCTGGGCGACGCGGAGTACGTACGCTCCTTCGTGGAGCAGCTCGACGGGCCGGTCCTGCTGGCGGGCCACTCCTACGGCGGCGCCGTGATCACGGTGGCGGGCGCCGCCGAGAACGTGGTCGGCCTCGTCTACCTCGCGGCCTACGCGCTCGAGGAGGGGGAGAGCCTGGGGCAGCTGCAGGGCGCCTTCCCCGACTCCGACCTGCCGGCGAACCTCGTCTACACCCCGTTCCCGATCGACGGAGCGGAGCCGGGCACGGACGTGTCGGTCGCGGTGCCGGCGTTCCCGGAGGTGTTCGCGGCCGGGATCGATCCGGCCGAGGCGGCCGTGCTCGCGGTCGGCCAGCGCCCGCTCGCCGCTCTGGCCTTCGGTGAGGCCGCTCCCGTCGCCGCCTGGCGGACCCGGCCGAGCTGGGGCGTCGTCGCGGCCGCGGACCGGACGATCAATCCGGACGTCGAGCGGTTCGGCTACCGGCGGGCGGGCGTGCGCTCGGTCGTCGAGCTCGACGCGCCGCACCTGGTGATGCGCTCGCACCCGGAGGAGGTCGCGCGGGTCATCGCCGACGCCGCGGCGGAGCTGAGCTGACCGCGGAGTCGCCTGATCGCGGAGGGGTGCGCCGCGTGCCGGTGCGCTCCTCCGCACCCCGCCGCGCACCGCCCCCACCCGGAAGCACGCCCCGCCGATCTAGGTACTCCCGCCGCGGATCTAGGTCGGCGTCGCGTGGAGCCGGGCCCGCCGTCTCCCTAGCCTCGAAGGGAGAGAAGGGCGGGATCGTGGACACGGACACCGCACGGCTCGGCGCCTACCTCCGGGGGCACCGCGACCGGTTGCGCCCCGACGAGGTCGGCCTGGGCGCCGACGGCAGGCGCCGCGTCAGCGGGCTGCGCCGCCAGGAGGTCGCCGTGCTCGCGGGGATCAGCCCGGACTACTACCTGCGGCTCGAGCAGGGCAAGGACCGCCGCCCCTCGGCGCAGGTCCTGGACGCTCTGGCCCGGGCGTTCCGTCTCGACGCGGACGGGCGGGACTACCTCTTCCGGCTCGGCGGGCACGCCGCGCCGCGCCGCTCGCCGGGCTGGGCGCAGGCCGGGCCGACCCCGGCGCAGGTCGGCAGCCTGACGAGCATGGTCTCGTCCTGGACCACGACGCCCGCCTACGTGGTCGACCGCTACCAGGACCTCGTGGCCGTGAACGAGCTCGGCCGCCTGTTCCTCCCCCTGGCCTGCGAGCAGGGGACCAACATGATCGAGGCCGTCGTCGACGCCGCGGCGCTCGAGACCGACGCCGAGCGGCACGAGGACTGGGACCGCACGATCGCCGTGATGACCGCTGCCCTCCGCTTCCACTCCGATCCGGCGGACCCGCGTCTGCGGGTCCTGGTCGCCTCGCTCGGGGGCCGCTCGCGGGTCTTCCGCCGCGTCTGGGCGAGCCAGGAGGCGTATCCGCTCCGCGAGGGCTCGTCCCCGGTGCGCGTCGATCCCTTCGGCTTCATCGCCTTCCGCTGGCAGACCCTGGAGGTGCACGGAGGCGACCACTTCCTGACCTCCTTCTTCGGCGCCCCCGGCAGCACCGCGGCCGCCGCGATCGATTTCATCCGGGCCCGCCACCGGGTCGAGGAGTGTCTGCGCGAGGGTGCGATACTCGACGCGTGAAGCGGGACGCGCTCGTCGTCGGTCGGGGATCGGAGCTCGCGCGGCTCCGTCTGATGGTCGACGGCATCGCCGTCCACGGGTCGGCGCTCGTCGTCGACGGGGACGCCGGGGTCGGCAAGACCACCCTGGTCGAGGAGGTCGTCGCCTACGCCCGCGCACGCGACGTGCGGGTGCTGCGCACCGCGGGCTCCGCAGCGGAGTCGGGCGACCAGTACGCGGCGCTGCAGCTCCTCCTGCACCCGCTCCGCCCGGGCCTCGACGGCCTGCCCCTGCCGCAGCGGGACGCGCTCCGCGTCGCCTTCCACCTGGCGGAGGGAGTGCAGCCGACGCCGCTCCTGGCCGGCCTGTCGGCCCTGACCCTCCTGAGCGACGCCGCCGCCGATCGGCCCCTGCTGGTCGTCGTCGAGGACCTGCACCGGATCGACCCGGAGTCGGCGTGGGCGCTGCGGATGCTCGCCCGGCGCATCGGCGAGGACCGCGTCGTCGTCGTGATGACCACGAGGGACCGGCCCGAGGAGGACTCCGGCCTCGAGCACCTCCACCTCGGGCCGCTGTCGGCCGCCGACTCGGCCGCTCTCCTCGACACGCTCCCGCATCCTCCTCGCGGCGCCGCCCGGCGCGCTCTGCTCGACCTGGCCCGCGGGAATCCCCTCGCCCTGGTGGAGCTGACCGGGCGCGACCCGTCCGCCGACGAGGCGGAGGACCGCGCGGTGACCGGACGCCTCGAGTCGGCCTTCGCCGAGCGCTTCGCGGAGCTCGACCAGCCCTCGCGGCTCGCCGTGCTGGCCGTGGCGCTGGGCGACGTCGCGACGGCGGAGGAGGCGAGCCGGCTGGCGAACCTGGCGATCGGCCGCCACCCCGACCCCTCCTGGATCGACCGGGCCGTCGCCGCGTCGCTGCTCAGCTGGACGCCGGGGAGCGGACTCCGCTTCCGGCACCCTCTCGTGCAGTCCGCTGTGACGAGCGTGAGCCGCCCCTCCGAGCGCGCGGCCGTGCTCCGCACGCTCGTCCAGGAGCACCGCGACGACCCGAGCCGGACGCTCTGGTGGCGGTCGGAGCTCGCGACCGGCTCGGACGGGCCGGTCGGCGAGGAGCTCGCCGGTCTCGCGGCGTCAGGCCTCGCGACGGGCGACGTCGTCCTGGCGGCTCAGGCGATGGAGCGGGCGGCGGAGCTGACCCCCGCCGGGCCGCTGCGCGTCTCGCGCCTGATCGACGCGGCCGAGTACTCCGGACTCGCCGGCCGGACCGCGGAGGCGGCGCTGCTCGTGCACCGCGCGGTGGGCGAGACCGTCGATCCGGTGCTCACCGCCCGTGCCGCCTGGACGCGCGAGACGCTGCCGACCGGGCGCACGGCCCTCTCGCGGGGAGACCTCTCGCCCGCGCTCGCCGCGGTGACCGCGCTGCAGAGCCACGGAGCCGTCGACGCCGCGACCGCCGCGCTCCTGCACCTCGCCGCCATCGCCTGGGACCACAACCGAGAGGCGTCGCCGGGCGAGCCGATGATCCAGGCGGTGCGCGCGCTCGCCCTCGACGACTCCGACCCGCGCGCCGTCCTGCTCGCGGCGGTCACCGAGCCGATCGCCCGCGGCGACGAGGTCGTCCGCCGGGCGCTCGCGGCGGCCGGCGGGGCGAGCGGTCCGGAGGAGGCGTGGTGGCTCGGCTACGCGCTGAACACGGCGGGCGAGGTCGAGGTCGCCCGGGAGCTCCTGGAGGCGGCGATCACCGGGCTGCGCGCGCGCGGCGACATCCGGATCCTCCCGCAGGCGCTCCTCGCCGCCTCGATGACCACGTCGCTCGCCGGCCGCATCTCGCGCGCCCGCTCCTTCGCCGAGGAGGCGCTCGTCCTCGGGAGCGACCTGGGGGACGTCGGCTTCGAGACCGCGTCCCGGGCCTGCCTGGCCTGGTTCGACGCGATGGAGGGCGTCGCGCCCGATCCCGAGGCGATCAGCGCCGGCAGCGCGATCGGCGCGGCCGTCCTCTGCTCGAGCGTGATGCGGGCGACGCTCCGCGGATCGCGAGCGGCGGTGGCGGTCCTCGAGTCGCGACCGGGCGACGCCGTGCCGGAGCTCCTGCCCCTCCTCGACAGGGACGACGACTCCCTGAACCCCGGCTTCGCGATCCTGACCACGCCCGATCTCGTCGACGCGGCTCTCGCGATCGGGGACGTCGGAGTCGTGCGCCTGCACGCCGCGAGGCTGGAATCGCTCTTCGAGCGCTGGCACCAGCCGATGATCGAGGCGGCCCTCCGGTACGCGCAGATCGCCGTGGCGCTCGCCGACAGAGCGCCGGACGCCGCGGCCGGGCTGCTCCGCCGGACTCCGCCGCCGCTCCCGTACGTGCGGGCGCGGGCGCTGCTGCTCGTGGGCGACGGGCTGCACCGGGCCGGTCGGGCGGCGGAGGCGCGGCCCCTCCTCCGCGAGGCACTGGCGATGCTCGAGGAGCTGCCGATCCACGCCTGGGCCGATCGGGCCCGTGACGCGCTCCGGGCCGCCGGAGGGAGGATCGCGGACGCGCCGTCGCCGGCCGCTGCCACGCTGACCCCGCAGGAGCTGCGCATCTGCGCTCTCGCGAGCACGGGGCTGTCGAACCGCGCGATCGCGCAGAACCTGTTCCTCTCGCCGCGCACGGTCGGCGCGCACCTGTACGCGGCGTACCGCAAGCTCGGGATCGGCGGGCGGGGCGAGCTCGCCGCGGTGCTCGGGAGGGACGCGGGCGCCGACGCCTGAGGCCGGACTCCGCTCGCAGGGGCACCCGGCCCCCGTTCGAGCGCAGACGCGCAGACGCGCCCCAGAACGGCCGGGACGCGCCTGCGAGCGTGCCGCGCTACTCCTGGATGAAGGCCAGCAGGTCGGGGTTGATGACGTCGGCGTGGACGGTCAGCATGCCGTGCGGGTAGCCCTCGTAGATCTTGAGCGTCGAGTTCTGCAGCAGCTCGTGCTGCTTGAGCGCGGCGTCCTTGTAGGGGACGACCTGGTCGTCGTCGCCCTGGGTGACGAGGACGGGGACGGTGATCGCCTTCAGGTCCTCGGTCTGGTCCGTCTCCGAGAAGGCCTTGATGCCCTCGTAGTGCGCGAGCGCGGATCCGGTCATGCCCTGGCGCCACCAGTTGTCGACCACGGGCTGCGAGAGCTCGACGCCCTCGCGGTTGAAGCCGTAGAAGGGCCCGGAGGCCACGGCCTGGTAGAACTCGGCGCGGTTCGCCGCGAGAGCGTCGCGGAAGCCGTCGAACACCGAGATCGGCGTGCCCTCGGGGTTCGCCTCCGTCTGCACCATCAGCGGCGGGACCGACGAGACGAGGACGGCCTTGGCCACTCGGCCCTGGGGCTCGCCGTACTTCGCGACGTAGCGCGCGACCTGGCCGCCTCCGGTGGAGTGGCCGATGTGGATCGCGTTCCGGAGGTCGAGGTGCTCGACGACCGCGTTCACGTCGCTGGCGTAGTGGTCCATGTCGTGTCCGGTGCCGACCTGGGTCGAGCGTCCGTGCCCGCGGCGGTCGGTCGCGATGACGCGGTAGCCGTGCGCGTGGAAGAACAGCATCTGCGCGTCCCAGTCGTCGGACGACAGCGGCCAGCCGTGGTGGAAGACGATGGGCTGCGCGTCGGTGCTGCCCCAGTCCTTGTAGTAGATCTCGACGTCGTCGTCCGTGGTCACAAACGGCATCTTCGAACCTCCGTGCTCGTGTCGATCCCGAGCCCGGCCCGGGTCGTGTCCAAGGTGGTGCCTCCCCAGATGAGGGTGGGGAGCGGCTCCACGATAGGGGCGTGGGAGCGCTCCCTGAAGAGCGCGGGGAGATGTTCCGACGATCGTCCAGACCTGGTCGCCCGGGCGGTGCCGAGGCCGCCGGCCGCGCTCGCCGAGTGGGGTCGGATGACTCGTGACCGGCACCGCGGACGCTGACAGGATCGCGGCGGACGCGCCCTCTCGCGGCGCGCGGATCGGAGGTCGCGATGCCCACGACGACGCCCACGACGACGGCCCTGCCGACGCCCAGGACGACGACGCCCCGGCCGGCGGTGCTCCGGTGACCGTCGAGGACCGCGTCCCGATCGAGCCGCAGGCGGTCGTCGCTCCGCTCAGCCGGTCCGCCGTCTTCCTCTCGCTCGACATCGTCGGCGGGCAGGATGCCGCGGACCGCGTGCGGGACGTCGTCGCCGACGTGGGCGGGATCCTCCGCGCGGTCGGCTTCCGCGACCTGGGCCTGCGCCTCTCCTGCCTGGTCGGGATCGGGAGCGACGCGTGGGACCGCTTCGGCGGGGAGGGGCGCCCCGTACAGCTGCACCCGTTCAGGGAGGTGGTGGGCGCGGCGCACACGGCCGTCTCGACGCAGACCGACCTCCTGTTCCACATCCGGGCGGAGCGCGACGACGCCTGCTTCGAGTTCGAGCGCCTCCTGCTCGACGCGCTCGGCGAGGACGTCGTCGTCCGCGACGAGGTGGTCGGCTTCCGCTACTTCGACAACCGCGACCTGCTGGGCTTCGTCGACGGCACCGAGAACCCGACCGGGGAGGCGCTGCCCCGCGTCGCGCTGATCGGCGCGGAGGACGCGGCGTTCGCGGGCGGCAGCTACCTGGTCGTGCAGAAGTACCTGCACGACCTGATGGCCTGGCACGCGCTCACCACCGAGCAGCAGGAGCGGGTCATCGGCCGGAGCAAGGCCGACAACGTCGAGCGCGAGGACGATCCGGCGCAGCTCTCGCACAAGGGGCTCGCGACCGTGGTCGACGCCGGCGGGACCGAGCACGACATCCTCCGCGACAACATGCCCTTCGGCCGGCCCGGCAGGGGCGAGTTCGGCACGTACTTCCTCGGCCTGGCCGCCGACCTGTCGGTGATCGAGACGATGCTGACGCGGATGTTCGTCGGCGTGCCCGTGGGCCGGCACGACCGCCTCCTCGACTTCTCGACCGCGACGACCGGCGGGGTCTACTTCGTGCCCTCGCGGGACGTGCTCGAGGGCCTGGGCGGCTGAGCGCGGCCGGTCGTCGGGGGGCGGATCGAGTCGGATGACCGTGGTGCCGCCCGGGCCGGAGCGGTGGGATCGGAGCAGCGCAGGCGCGCAGGACGATCAGCAGGGAGAACGCCGTGGAACCCGACGACAGCACCGCTCCGCACCACGAGACCCCCGGTTTCGGAGACCCGGACCTCCCCCAGGAGGGGATCGTGAACACCGAGGGCGATCCCTCGGCGAACACGATGACCGGCCCGCAGAACCGCGTCCTGGAGGGACTGTTCCCGAACCAGATCGCCGCGCCCGCGACGGACATCAGCACGCAGCCGTTCTTCTGGTCCTCCTTCAACATCTCGCCGCGGCGGGTGCAGCGGGGAGGCTGGGCGCGCGAGCTCACGCAGGCCGACTTCGCGATCTCGAACGAGATCGCCGGCGTGAACATGTACCTCGAGGCCGGCGGGATCCGCGAGCTGCACTGGCACCAGAGCGCCGAGTGGGCGCTGATGACCAAGGGGAACTGCCGCATCACCACGCTCAGCCGCACCGGCCGGCCCAGTGTCGACGACGTGCAGGAGGGGGACCTCTGGTACTTCCCGCCCGGCCTGCCGCACTCCCTGCAGGGCCTCGGCCCGGACGGGGCGGAGTTCGTGCTCGCGTTCGACGACGGCGAGCAGTCCGAGAGCAACACGCTCCTGCTCACCGACTGGTTCGCGCACACGCCGCCGGACGTGCTGGCGAAGAACTTCGGCGTCGCGCAGGAGGTCTTCCGCGACATCCCGCTGCACGACCTCTGGATCTTCCCGGGCGACGTGCCCGGCGACCTCCAGGCCGACCGGGCCGCGGCCGGGGTGCAGGACGGCGACGAGGCGGTGATCTTCCGGCTCTCCCGCTCCGAGCCCGTGCACCAGAACAGCGGCGGCCGGATCCAGATCGCCGACAGCACGAACTTCCCGGCCTCGCGCACGGTCTCGGCCGCACTGACGACCGTCGAGCCCGGCTCGATGCGCGAGCTGCACTGGCACCCCAACGCCGACGAGTGGCAGTACTACCTCCGCGGATCCGCTCGGATGACCGTCTTCAACACCGGCCCGCATGCCAACACGACCGACTTCCACGCCGGAGACGTGGGCGTCGTGCGCCGCAACTTCGGCCATTACGTGGAGAACACCGGCGACGACACGCTGGTCTACATCGAGACCTTCAAGAGCTCCCGCTACGAGGAGGTGTCGCTCGCCCAGTGGCTGAGCCACCTGCCGCCGTCGCTGGTCGCGCAGCACCTGAACATCCCGGAGGAGGTGCTGGCGACCTTCCCGCTCGGGACGCAGGGGATCACTCCGCTGCGCTGAGGGAGGGACGCGCGGAGGGGACGGGGACATGGCGGAGGATCACGAGGCGGCGCTCCTGCCGTGGGCGGGGAGGGCGGCGGTGCTGCTGGACCGGCACCTGCGCGTGCTGGACGCGACTCCGCTCGCGCGGGCGCTCTCGCCCGCCTTCGCCCCAGGAGCGAGCATCGCCCGCTTCACCTTCCTGGACTCGTCCGAGGTCGAGGACCTGCCCTGCTGGGGGTCCGCCGCCGACCAGGTCGCGGCGATGCTCCGCGACTCGCTCGACCGGCACCGGGGGGACCGCGAGTTCCTGACGGTCGTCGGGGAGCTCTCGGCGAGGAGCCCCCGGTTCGCGGACTCGTGGGCGGCCGGGGCGGAGGCCGACGCACGCGGGTCGGTCGTGTTCCTCGACACCGCGGTCGGCTCCGTTCCGATGGACTACCGGCTGGTCCGGGACGGCGCGCGCCTCCTGCTCCTGTTCGAGGCGGGTGACGCGGCGGGTCGAGAGGCGCTCGCCCGGCTCACCGCCGCTGATCAGGCGCCGGCCGGGGCGGCCAGCGCGGTGCCCGTCTCCGGAGCGGGCCGCAGCGAGGCGAGGACGTCGACGGCCGCGGCCGCCGGAGTCCCCGCTGCCGCGAGGTAGGTCACGACGTACCGGCCCGGAGCGCCGGCGACCTCCAGGGTCTGCATCTCGAGGTCGAGCCAGCCGAACGGCTCGACGTGGACGCGGATCCACCGGTGGGTGAAGGGGCGGACCTGGTACTCGGCCCAGATCGACCGGAACAGCGGATTCGCGACCGAGCACTCGCCGACGATCTCGTGCAGCCGCGGATCGTCGGGGACGCTGTAGAACCGCAGCGCGGCGATCAGCTCGCGGAAGACCTGGCCCCACGCCTGCAGCTGGTCCGGCGGGTCGCCGTTCGCCACGGCGCGCGCATAGCCGCGGGAGGTGGAGAGCAGCATGTTGGCGCCGGGCACGCCCTTGTCGGGGGCGAGACGGCTCATCAGGTCGTTCGCGCCGAGGACGTCGAGGTTGCGGTCGAACGCGTACGCCGGGGTCCTCGGCCAGTGGGCGAGCAGCGACTCCACGCCCTGGCCCGGCGGAGGGGAGTCGGGATCGCGCGGGCCGGGGCGCAGCCGGGCCAGCCGGAAGAGGTAGGCGCGCTCGAACTCGTCGAAGGCGAGCGCCTCGGCGACGGCGTTCAGCACCTGGTCGGACGGGGCGACCGCGTGCCCCTGCTCGACGCGGAGGTAGTAATCGCGGCTGATCCGGGCGCGGTCGGCGACCTCCTCGCGGCGCAGGCCCGGCACCCGCCGCCGGGTGCCCGCGGTCGGCACGCCGACCTGCTCCGGCCGCAGCGCCGCCCGGCGAGCGCGGAGGAACTCCGCGAGGGGGCTGCGAGAGCTCATCGTGCGACTCCATCGGATCACCCGCCGGGTCGAGCGGCGGTCGTGCGGGGGTGGGGCCGTACCGGTCGTCCGGTGGGACACAGAGTACCGTCGGGCGCTCGCGGGGCCCACTGCCCTGCTGCGCCTCCTGCCCGGCGCCGACCGGGGGCCGGGCGCTCGGGAGGGTTCGACAGAGGGAGCGCTCCGGAGGGTTCCGACAGAGGGAGGAGAGCGCGCCCGCGCCCGGCGGTCAGCATGGGGTCCTCGGAACCCGTCCCTCAGGAGTCGCGATGACGATCAGTGCACTCTCCTCGCCGCCCGCGCACCCGAGCGCCCCCGAGGACGTGGTGGTCCGGATGCTGAGCTCGGCGTCGCCCGCGCGGGAGCGGCTCCTGGTGGTCGAGGGCGGGATCGGCTCGGGCCGGACGCACATGCTGCGCTCCGCCGCGGCCACCGCTCGCGCCGCCGGCTGCGAGGTCGTGGAGGTGCGGCCGGACCGGGGCGACGCCGTGATCGGCGCGTCCTCGCTCGCGCTGTTCGCCACGCTGATCGGCCGTCTGCAGAGGGTGCGCGACTCCTCCGCCTCACCCTGCGACCCCGGCTTCCTGATCGTCGTCGACGACTGGGAGCGGTTCGACGTCGCCGCCCGCGAGACCCTCCAGGCCCTGGTGACCCGGCTGGTCGACGAGGTCGGCGCCGCCTGCCTCCTCGCCACCGGCGACCGCCGCGTCCTCGCCGGCTGGGAGGGCCTCCGGCACCGTCGCACGGAGCCCCTCGACGCGGAGGCGGCCCGCGGCTTCCTGCGCGCCCACGGCGGCCGGCGGCCGCTCGCCGTCGAGGCGCGCCTGCTGCGGGTCGCGGAGGGGAATCCGCTGCTCCTCGACGTCCTCGGGCGGGCCTGGGCCGACGAGGACGCTCCCTCGCCCTTCCCGGTCTACCCGCGATTCGAGCAGGCCGAGACCCGGGTGCTCGATCTGCTGGCTCCGCTGTCGGAGCCGAGCCGGGAGGCGCTCCTGGTCGCCGCGGTGGCGGGCGCCGAGTTCCCGGAGAGCATCGGGTCGGCCCTCGGAGACGGGGACAGCGCCCTGGTGCAGGCGGGGATCCTGACGGCGGGCGGCCGTGCGTTCCGCGACCCGGTGGTCCGAGCGGTGGTGCTCTCGACGGCGACGCCCCGAGCGCTGCGGGCGGCACGGAGGCGGCTCGCCGAGCGCCCGGAGTCGGCCCCGCACCTCCGCCTGCTGCTCGTGGCGGACGACGCCGCCGGGCCGGAGGAGCGGGCGCGGCTGCTGAGGGACGCGGCGGAGGAGCGACTCCGCGCGGGTCGGCCGCAGGAGGCGCTGCTCCTCCTCGCCGAGGCGCGCTCGAGTGCGCGCGGTGCTGCTCAGGAGGAGCTCGAGGCGCGCGCGGCCGCCGTCGCGGCCTTCACCGGCGACGCGGCGGCCCTCGAGCGGGTGGTCGAGCGCTCGCGGGAGGACGGCGGGGTTCCCGGGGCCGGCGTCGAGGCGGCGCGGCTGGCCGATGCGCTGCTCCGCGCGGGGGACGTGGGCGGGGTCCGCCGCGCGGCCCTCCGGGGGCTCGGCGCTCGGGTGGGGCGTGGGGGCGCGGGAGTCGGTGGTGCCTCGCTCGCCGGCGGTGCCTCTCCTGTCGGTGGTGCCTCTCCAGTCGGCGGTGTCGCTCCCGCCGAGACCGACGCCTCCCGCGACGACGCCGGCAGCCTCTCCGCCGACCGCATCGCCCCTCACGCCGCCGTCGACCTGCTGGCGACCGTCCTCCACATCGCCTGCACGCTCCGCGGCGATCCCGCGTGGTGGCAGGAGGCGCTCGCCGTCGGCGAGGAGCACCCCCTCGATCCCGTCCTGCGCCTGGTGGAGGCCTGCGTGCGGTCGGTCCCGGACGAGGAGTGGGAGGGTCGCCTGCGGCTCGCCGAGGACTCCGTGGTCACGGGCGACCCGTGGAAGACGGTCGCGCTGCATCTCGCCTGGTCGCTGCTCGAGGTCTCGGACGATCGCCGCGACCGCCTCGCCGGGCTCCTCGACGGCGGGGAGGAGGCGGACGGCCTGCCCGGCGCCCTCGCCCTCCTCCGCCGCGGCACCACCGCCCTCGACGGCGGTCGCCTCGACGACGCCTCGGCCGACCTCGATCGCGCGGCCGCCCGCGCCGACGACCTGCCCGCCGTGCGCGCGCTGATCGACGCGACTCGCGCCCGGGTCCACGCCGTGCAGGGCGACCGGGCACGCACCCTCGAGTGCGCCGAGCGCGCGACGGCCTGGGCGCTGCGGCACGGAGCGGCGTCGGTCGCGCGCGCCGCCGATCACGCCCTGTGCTCGCTCGACCTCGGCGGCGGCCGTTTCGAGGAGGCGCACGCCCGCTCCTCCTCCCGCGCCGGCGGCGATCCGCTGGAGCTCCTCGACGCAGCCGAGGCCGCCTCGCGCCTCCGCCTGCCCGAGCACTGCGCCGAGCTGGCGGCGGCCGCGGCGGACCTCGCCGCGCGGCCCCTCGCTCCCCGCGGGCGGATGCTCGCCCTCGCGGCGACCGCGGTCCTCGATCAGACCGGCGGCGCGGGCGCCCTCTTCGAGCGCTCCCTCGACCCGGCCTCCGAGGAGTGGCCGTTCGAGCGGGCGCGCGTCCAGCTCTGCCACGGCGAGTGGCTGCGCCGCCGGATGCGCCCGCTGGAGGCGCGCACCCGGTTCCGCCAGGCCGCCGCGGGGTTCGCCGCGGTGGGGGCCGAGCTCTGGCTCGCCCGCGCCCAGCACGAGCTGCGGGCGGCGGGCGGAGCGGGGGAGGCGCCGGTCGCCGCCGACCTCAGCGAGCAGGAGCGGCGCGTGGTCTCCCTGGCCGCTGCCGGCCTGTCGAACAAGCAGATCGCCCAGCAGCTCTTCGTCTCGCCCCGCACCGTCAGCGGGCACCTGTACCGGATCTTCCCCAAGCTCGGGGTGACCTCGCGGGCCGGGCTCCGCGACGCGCTCCTCAGCCTCGAGGACGCCCGGAGCGCGTGACGGAGCCGCAGGATCGAGTCATCCGACCTGGTGCCTGCCGCCGCGGGAGGCGCATGCTGAGCGCATGACGTCGCAGCAGATGATCGACCCCTCCGTCCCGCCGAGCGGTCCCGGCTGCGTCGAGTGCGAGCAGTCCGGCTCGTGGTGGCTGCACCTGCGCCGCTGCGCGCTCTGCGGGCACATCGGCTGCTGCGACGACTCGCTGAACCGCCACGCGACGGCCCACTACCACTCGACGGGCCACGCGGTCATCCGCAGCTTCGAGCCCGGCGAGGACTGGTTCTGGGACTACCGGACCGACGACTACGCCGACGGCCCCGCCCTGGCCGACCCGCAGAGCCACCCGGCGAGCCAGACCACCCCGGGGCCGAAGGACCGCGTGCCGCGCGACTGGCAGTACCTCCTCGCCGAGCGCGCCGAGCGGGGCTGAGCCGCGCGCCTCCGCGAGAGCGCAGGACTTTCGCGAGAGTCCAGGAGTTGTCGCACTCGGCATCGACTGCGACAACTCCTGGACAGTCGCCGGCCGCCGGCTCCCT
This sequence comes from Rathayibacter sp. AY1A3, assembly GCF_002930975.1. Classification (NCBI taxonomy): domain Bacteria; kingdom Bacillati; phylum Actinomycetota; class Actinomycetes; order Micrococcales; family Microbacteriaceae; genus Rathayibacter; species Rathayibacter sp. AY1A3. The sequence continues at coordinate 16,719 of NZ_PSTO01000033.1, forward strand.
GCGCACGTCCGCAGGCGGTGTGCAGCCAGAAGTCGCCGTGCTCGCGACCGACGACGGCTACTTCTGGATGGTCGCGGCGGCCCGCCCAGGAGCGATCGCCACGAGAGTCCAGGAGTTGTCGCACTGGGCGTCGAGTGCGACAACTCTCGAGCAGTCGCGGGAGCAGGTCGGAGCCCGCTGACCAGCCGGCGGCCGACGCCGCGCCTGATCGGCGTTCGTCAGCTCCGGACCTCGCCGACCGGACCCCGCCCCGTCACCCCCTCTCGACCCCGTCCAGCGCTTCCGCCTCGGCGATCCGCAACCGCATCTGCCGGTAGCGGTGGAACTGGTACACCCCGTGCAGCACCGCGAGGACGATGGCGGCCGCCATCCCGCACGCGATCGCGGGGACCTCGTCCGCGCCGCTCTGCGTCAGCGCGAGCGCGACTCCGGCGCCCGCCACGATCGAGTTGACCACCGCGATCGCCGAGGACATCGTGAAGAAGATGCCCCGCCAGCTCTGCCGCCGGCCGATCTCGAGCAGCTCGTTCGGCGCGTGGCGGCCGCGCGGCACCGCGAAGTAGGCGCCCGCGCCCGGCAGCAGGGTCCCGTAGTAGCGACGGATGCGCTGGATGGCCGTCAGCGCGGCGATGTCCTCCATCGAGGTCTGCACCAGCCGCTCGTAGGTGAACACCCCCAGCAGCACGACGACCGGGATGATCACCGCGAGGAACCCCATCGCGTACCGGGTCGGGGCGAGGAAGCCGAAGGCCACGAGCGAGCTGGAGAGCATCGTCAGGTAGAGCGAGGCGCGGCTGCTCGACTCCGTCACGGTGATGCCGCGCGCCGACTCCAGCACGAAGTGCTCGGTCAGCAGGGCGTTGAGGAACGCGGCCGGCCGGTCGGGGAGCGACGCGGCGGAGACGGCGGCCTCGGGCAGCGCGGGCGTGCGGGGAGGGTCCTCCTCGTCGAGGCGGTCGCCCGGCTCCGGATTCACGGCCGCACCTCTCGCGGGGACCGTACCTCTCGCGGGGCCGCCCCGCGGCGTCCGCTCTTCGAGTCATCCGACTCGCGCACCGGCTCCACCCGCGCGCCTACCGTCGGACGCGACGCCGAGCACCGCCACCGGGGCGCGTGCGCAGACACCGAAGGGCCGTTCATGATCGACACCCGCCACCTCCACTCGAACCAGCGAGACACCCTCGAGCGGCTGCTCGAGGACTCGCCGAGCCACAACGTCCTCTGGGCGGACGTGCTGACGCTGCTCGAGGCCGTCGGCACCGTCCACGAGAAGCACGACGGCGCCTTCTCGGTGACGGTCGGCTCGACGACCGAGACCCTCCACCGGCCGCACCACAAGGACGTGGACGAGCAGCAGCTCGTCGACCTGCGCCGCCTGCTCCGCGGAGCGGGGTACGGCGCATGAGCGCGGGGACGCCCGCCGACCTCACCGGGTCGGCCGCCGAGCGCCTCCGCCGGCTGGACGCGCTCGACGCGGGTGCGCTGACCGAGGAGTGGCTGCTGCGCCAGCTGCGCCTCGCGCTCGGGGATCTCGCCGCGCTCGAGCCGGCCGCCGAGGCCGAGCAGGAGCGGCGCGAGGACTTCTGATGCGGCGGGCGGCCGTCCGGGGTGCACGCGGCCGGCACCCGGACGGCCGCCGGCCCGCATCCCGCAGCGCCGCCCCGCTCCGCCGCTCATCGCCCGGCCGCCGCGCTGCGGGCGCGCAGCAGCACGCCGGCCGTCGCGGTCGCCGCCAGCACCAGCGCAGCGAACACGGTCAGCACGGTCGTCGCGGCGACGAGGTTCAGCGCCGCTCCCGCCGCCAGCGCGGGGACCGCGAGCCCCGTGTAGGCGACCAGGAACACCACCGCCAGGGTCTCGCCCCGGCGGGCCGGATCCGCGAGCGCGACCGCTGTGCCGATCGACCCCTTGAAGAGCAGCCCCACCCCGAAGCCCGAGACGACGGCGCCGGCGAGGAACACCCCCAGCTGCGGAGCGATCGCTCCGGCCGCGACCGCCGCCAGCCCGACCGCGCAGCCCGCCACCGCGATCGAGAGCTGCAGGCGCGTCCCCACCTTCACGAGCAGCAGCTGGCCGAGGGCCGCGGAGGCGAACACGGCGAAGGACGTCGCGCCGGCCAGCAGGTGGTCGCGCACCTGGAAGGTCTGCACCAGGAACGTCGGTGCGAGCGAGGTGAAGAGGCCGAGGACGGAGAAGGCCGAGAAGGCTCCGAACGCCGCGAGCAGGAACGCCCGGCGCGCGTCCGCCGGCACCGAGAGCCGCTGCGGCCGGTAGGCGGGCGCCGTCTCCGGCACGTCGACCGTCTCAGGCACGAGGAGCAGCGCTAGGCCCGCCACGAGCAGCGCGACCAGGAACACCTGGTGCGGCAGGAGGAGCGGATCGGGCAGGAACTCGGCGAAGACCCCTCCGAGCAGCGGGCCCAGCGAGAGTCCGCCGAGGTTCACTGCGCCCGAGATCGACGCGGCGACGATCGTGTTCTCGTCCGGCCGGGCGCGGGCGCGCAGCTCGCCCAGATGGGCGGTCGCGGTGGCGGTGAGCATCCCGATGCTGACGCCGTTGACGAAGCGGGCGACGATCAGCCCCGGCACCTCCGTCGTCAGCGAGAAGAGCACGGCCGAGACCGCCGAGACGAGCACCGCGATCAGCAGCACCCGGCGGCGGCCGAGCCAGTCGCTGACGTGACCGGCGAGGTACAGGCTCACGATCACTCCGACCGCGTAGGCGGCGAAGACGACGGTGATCACGAACGGCGGGAAGCCGTCGAGCTGCTGGTAGAGCGGGTAAAGGGGTGTCGGCACCGTCGAGTACGCCATCACGAGCAGGAAGGTCGCGGCGACGATCCAGAAGCCGACGCCGTGGCGCACCGTCGGCAGTCGGCGGCTCACGAGGTCTCCTGCAGGTGGCGGTGGGCGAAGGTGACGGCCATCGCGCCCTCGCCGACGGCGGAGGCGACGCGCTTGACCGAGCTGCGGCGCACGTCCCCCGCGGCGAAGGAGCCGGGGACGCTGGTCTCGAGGTAGAACGGCGCCCGCTCGAGCGGCCAGTCGGGAGCGGCGTGGTCGCCGACGAGGTCAGGTCCCGTCACGAGGTAGCCGCCGGAGTCGCGGACGATCGCGGTCTCCGCCGCCCACGTGGTGTCCGGCTCGCCGCCGATGCAGACGAAGAGGTGGGAGGTGGCCAGCGCCCCGTGCGCGCCGGTCGCCGAGTTCTCGACCTCGATCGACTCGAGGGCGTCGGCGCCGTGCAGGCGGGTGACGCGCGAGTCGAGGAGGATCGTCACGTTCGGCTGCCGGACGACGCGCTCCGCGAGGTAGGAGGAGAGGCTGTCGGCCAGATCCGGGCCGCGGACCAGCATGGTCACGTGCCGCGCGTGCGCCGAGAGGTTCATCACGGCCTGCCCGGCCGAGTTGCCGCCTCCGACGACCACGACGTCCTCGCCCTCGCAGAGCGGCGCCTCGCTCGTGCCGGCACCGTAGTAGAGGCCGACGCCGAGCAGCTCGTCCTCGCGCTCGAGGCCGAGCCGGCGCCACTGGATGCCCGTGGCGCAGATGTTGGTGCGGGCGACGACGGTCGTCCCGTCGGCGAGCAGCGCGTGGATCCGGTCGTCGGCGAAGCGCCCGCGGATCCCCTCGCGCATCCGCAGCAGCTCGGCGCCGAACGAGACGGCCTGCTGCCGCGCGCGCTCGGCCAGATCGGCTCCCGCGATCCCGTGCGGGAAGCCGAGGTAGTTCTCGATCAGGCTGCTCGAGCCGGCCTGCCCGCCGATGGCCGAGCGCTCGAGGACCACGACCTTCAGCCCCTCCGAGGCGGCGTACACGGCGGCCGAGAGCCCGGCCGGGCCGGCTCCGTAGATGGAGAGGTCGTACTCCGCGAGCCGCGGCGCGCCGACCCAGCCGAGCCGGGCCGCGACCTCGGCGAGCGTCGGATCGGAGGCGCGGCTGCCGTCCGGGAACACCACGAGGGGGAGCGACGCGGTGGCGAGCGGATGCCCGGCGACGGCGAGGCACTGCTCGTCCGTGTCGATCGGCGTCCACGAGAACGAGACGACGCTGCGCGAGAGGAGGTCGCGGATCTCCCACGCGTCGCGGCTCTCGCGGCGCCCGTAGAGGCGGACCTGCGGGAGGTCCCCGGGCACGGTCACGAGGCCCGCCGCCGCTCGAGCCCGTCGCGGAACTTCATCAGCTTGAGGCAGAGGTGCAGCGTGCTGCGGGCGAGGCCGTCGTCGAGCGCCTCCCGGACCGCCTCGGGCAGGTTGTCGAGGCGGTAGTAGAGCGTGGTGCGGTGGATGTGGAGGAGCCCGCACGCCTCCCGCACACTGCCGCGCACGTCGAGGTAGGCCTCGACCGTCCGTCGCTGCACCTCGTCGCCCCGCTCGAGCAGCGTCGCCGCGGCCGGCGAGAGCATGGCGAGCTGCGAGCTGTCCGCCCCGATCGAGGCGAGGAGCACCCAGGCCCCGAGCTCGGCGATGTCGGCCCGGCCGCGGCCGTCGGGCAGGGAGCCGACGATGGTCGCCGCGAGGGCGGCCCGCTCGGCGGTCGGGAGGAGGTCGTCGTCGCGGACGTCGAAGCGCGCCGAGCCGATCGCGTCGACGGCCGTGCCGCGGCCGCGCGCCTCCGCCCGCAGGACGTCGTCCGCCTCCGCGGCGGCCTCGGGCGCCTCCACGCTCACGAAGAACAGCACGCCGTCCTGGTCGCCGAGGAACGTCAGCCCGGAGGCGGCGCTCGCGTCGATCCGCCGCGCCAGCGCCGTCCGCTGGAGGGAGCCGGTCGGGCCGGTCAGCCGCACCGCGCGGACCACGGTCTGGGCGTCACGGCGCAGCCAGCGGCGCTCGACCGCCTCGGCGAAGGAGGCGCGCCGGGTGCCGCCGTCGGCCGCCAGGAGCGCCGCGAGGACGTCCGCGCGCCGGGAGCTGCCGCCCGCCCGCGTCGAGGGGCCGAGGAGGCGGCTGATCGCTCCGACGGCCGCATCGATGAGCGAGTACTCGGCCGGAGTGAGCGGCGCGGGCCGCTCCCGGGGGAGGAGGAGGGTCGCGAGCCGGCCCCGCGGATCCTGGACGGGGAACACCCCGTCGCGGGGCGCCTCCTCGCGCGCGCGCGTCGCCACCAGTACCCGGCTCGAGGCATCCTCGATCGTCACCGGGCGGTCGAGAGCCTGGGCGAGCTCGTCGGCGAGGTCCTGCAGAGTCATCGGCGGGGATCCGTGTGGGGGGCCATGCCGTGATCCTCGCGGAGGGAGCCCTCCCGAAGCGTGGCCCTTCCAGGCCCACCTTGCGCGTCGGTGCTCTCCGGCGGATCGGCCCGCTCTCGTCGATCCCCTGTCGTCGCAGGGTCGATCGTCCGCGCGACAGTGCGATGCAGGACGAGATCCTCGACCGGTGCAGCGAGCGGGTCGCCTCCGGCGGGAGCGCGGCGTCCGCGGAGGAGAGCGGACGAGCGCCGGCCTCCGGACCCCGCCTTCACCGCTCCGATCGGCGTCACTGTCGAGCGCGACCTGTGGTCGTGCGTCGAGGTGGCCGGCGTGCGCTGCCTCCGGATGCCGTGCGTACCGCTGAGAAGCCGCATATCTCGGCGGATCGGGCCGGTGCCGCCGCGCCACCGGTGCGAGCATGACCGTAGGAGGCCTGGATGCGTGAATCAGTGATCGTCGTCGAGGACGACGTCGAGATGGGCGAGCTCATCAGGCGCGGTCTCACCGGCGACGGCTACGACGTCGCCCTGTTCTCGAACGGGGTCGACGCGCTGAACGCGGCGCGAGAGGCGGACTACGCCGCCGCCGTCCTCGACGTGATGCTCCCCGGCATGAGCGGCTTCGAGATCTGCCGGCACCTGCGCGCGACCGGCGCCACGCTCCCGGTGATCATGCTGACGGCCCGCGACGCGCTGCAGGACCGCGTCTTCGGGCTCGATGCAGGCGCCGATGACTACCTCGCGAAGCCGTTCCACTTCGAGGAGCTGTCCGCTCGCCTCCGGGCGATGATCCGCAGGGAGCACCTCACGAACCGGGTACCGGTCGTGCTCGGGAACCTGCGCGTGGATCCGTACGCGCACGCCGCGTTCGTCGACGACTCCATGCTGCCGCTGAGCCCGAAGGAGTTCGGGGTGCTGCGCGCGCTCGCGGTGCGTGCGGGGGAGTTCATGCCGCGGGAGGAGATCCTGCTGGAGGTGTGGGGGTCGGCGGAGTTCGTCGACCACAACATCGCGGAGCAGTACATCAGCTACCTCCGCCGCAAGCTCAGCGCCGGCGGCGCGTCGGTCGAGATCGTCACCCGGCGGGGCGCGGGCTACCGCCTCGGGGTGACGCCGTGAGGTGGCGGTCGCTGTCGATCCGGGTGCGGATCACGGCCTCGAGCCTGCTGGTCGCGATGCTGTTCTTCGGGATCGTCGCGATCATCGTCCGTGAGCAGCTCGATCACATCCTCGACGAGTCCACCATCGAGCTCGTCCGCTCCGGAGCCTCGCAGGCGCTGATCGAGGAGAGCCGCGACACCGCTGAGGCGGTCGTCGGCGGTGTCAGCACCACACTGCTGATCGCCCTGGCGATCCTGTTCGTCGCGTTCGCCGCCACGTCCTGGGCCCTGGTCGGCCTCGCGCTGCGCCCCGTGGGGCGGATGCGCGCCATCGCCGACCGGCTGCGCCACGGCCGCTCCACGGAGCTGCTCCCCGTCGGGCCGGCCCGTGACGAGCTCTCCGACCTCGCCGCGACGCTCAACGCGCTGATCGAGGACCTGCGGGAGTCGGCGGACCGGGAGCGGCGGCTCGTCGCCGACGCGAGCCACGAGCTGCGCACCCCGCTCGCCGCACTGCGCACCCGCCTCGAGCTCGCCGAGCGGGTCCGCGACGACCCGGCAGCGCTGTACGCCGACGTCGTCGACGCGCGCCGCTCGGTCGATCGCCTCCAGTCCCTGACCGACGGGCTGCTGATCCTGTCGAGGATCGACGCCGGCGCGGTGGTCGGCGACGGCACGTCGACGGCTCTGCGCGCGGAGGTCGCCGACAGCGTCGACCGCGCCAGGATGCTCGCCCGCGACCGGGACCTCGCCATCGACTTCGTCGCCCCCGCCTCGACCGTTGCCGCCCGCTACCCGATCTCCCCGACCGACTTCGGCCGGATCCTGGACAACCTGCTCGCGAACGCCGTGACCGCGACGCCCGACGGCGGCAGCGTCACCGCGACCCTCGTCGAGCGCGCCGAGGAGATCGTCCTCTCCGTGGACGACGACGGCCCGGGCGTCCCCGACGCGTTCCTCGCGGTCGCGACCGACCGGTTCACCCGCCCGGACGCCGCCCGCTCCCGTGAGGGCGGCGCCGGCCTGGGGCTCGCGATCGTCGCCGGGCTCAGCCGGTCCGCCGGCGGTGAGCTCACGATCCGCAACCTCGTACCGCGCGGGCTCGGCGTGGAGGTCCGCCTCCCCGTGACGCGCCCCGACCTCACCCCTCGCAAGGAGAACCGATGATCGACCCTCAATCCCTGCTCGACGGTGCCGGCCCCTGGGCGATCGCCCTGGTCTGCCTGATCGCGTTCGTCGAGACGGGCCTGCTGATCGGGTTCTTCCTCCCCGGAGACACCCTGCTCTTCTTCACCGGCGTCTTCGTCGCCACCGGCGTGATCGGCCTCCCGGTGCCGCTGGTGATCCTGATGGTCGCCGTGTCCGCGTTCCTGGGCGATCAGCTCGGGTTCGTCATCGGCCGCGAAACCGGCCCGCGCATCTTCGAGCGCAAGGACAGCGGCCTGTTCAGCCGCTCGAGCGTCGCCCGCACCCAGTCGTTCTTCGACCGGTTCGGCGGCTGGGCGGTCACGATCGCCCGCTTCGTCCCGGTCGTGCGAACCTTCGCCCCGGTCGCCGCGGGCGTCGGGAAGATGCACTACGCCCACTTCGTCGGCTTCAACGCCCTCGGCGCGGCCGTCTGGTCCACCGGCGTCATCCTCCTCGGCTTCTTCCTGGGACAGATCCCCGGCGTCGCGGACTTCGTCGGGAAGTACATCGACATCGTCCTCGTCGGCATCGTCGTCATCAGCCTCGCCGGCATCGCTCTGACCTACTGGCGGCAGAGGAACCGCGCCCGACGCGACGCCTGACCGCGGACATCAGAGAGTCGGCGCCGCGACGGCTCCGCGCGGCCTGCGGCCGACCGCGATCACGGCGACCAGCAGCAGGAAGACCACCAGGGCTCCGAGAGTGACCGGGCCGGTGCCCAGGCCGAGGCCGCTGGTGCTCACGGGGTCCGCGAGCCAGTCGCACACGGACGCTCCGAGCGGTCGGGTGACGACGTAGGCGGACCAGAACGCGAGGACCGCGTTCCTCCCCGTGAACCGGTGCGCGAGGGCCGGCACCGCGATGATCACCGCGAACAGGACGGCGGAGGGCAGGTAGCCGAACCCGAGAGTCGACGCGGTCAGATCACCGGCCGCCGTGCCGAGCGCGAACGTCCCCGAGACGGCCAGCCAGTAGAACAGGGCCCGGCGAGGCGTCGTGATCGAGTGGATCGACAGCGTCCGCTCCACCCGCCACCAGAGGGCGAAGACCACGGCGAGGGCGAGCGCGAAACCGAGCGTGGAGACGAGGTACGGGACCCCGGCGACCACGTGCAGCACGTCGGCGGCCATCGTGCCGAAGACGCTCACCATCAGCACCGCCAACCAGTACACCCACGGGATGTACCGGCGCACCGCGAACTGCAGCGCCAGCGCGGCGAGGAACGCGAATCCGGTCGCGCCGACCACGATCACGGGGTCGAACGCGGTCGCGAGGAAGTCCGACGCCGTCTCGCCCATCCCGGTCGTCAGCACCTTGAGGATCCAGAACAGCGCCGTCGCCTCCGGGACCGTGGAGGAGGCGTAGTGGCCGGCGAGGACACCGCCGCGGAGCGAGGATCGGCGCGGGGCGAGAAGGTGCGTCATCCCGTCATGCTCGAGCAGCGGGTGGACCCGCATCCTGTGCTCTTCGCCGGGGCCGTTGAAGATGCACACAGCGTCCCGGTTTCCGGCCGAGCAGGGCCGTCGCGATCCTTACTCTCGGAAGCGCTCGCGGGATCCGCCGCGGCTCCCCTCCGACCGGAACGGACCCGATGGACATCCTCCAGGCGATCATCCTCGGCATCATGGAGGGACTGACCGAGTTCCTCCCGGTCTCCAGCACCGGGCACCTCACCATCGCCGAGAAGCTGATGGGCCTCCGCGTCGACGACGCCGGGGTGACCGCGTTCACCGCGATCATCCAGATCGGCGCGATCGCCGCCGTGCTCCTCTACTTCCGGAAGGACATCGCCGAGCTCGCCGTCGCGTGGTTCGTCGGGCTGCGCCACCCGTCGCAGCGCACGCGGACGAACTACCGGATCGCCTGGTACGTCATCCTCGGATCGATCCCCATCGGGGTCATCGGGTTCCTCGGCAAGGACCTCATCAGCGGAGGCCTGCGAAATCTGTGGGTCGTCGTCGCCGCGCTGCTCGGCTGGAGCATCGTGATGCTCGTCGCCGAACGCGTCGGCACCCAGACCAAGGACCGTCGCGCGATCACCCGGAAGGACGCGGTCATCATCGGCCTCGTGCAGTGCATCGCACTGATCCCCGGCGTCTCCCGGTCCGGAGCGACCATCAGCGGTGGGCTGTTCCGGGGGCTGGACCGGGTGACGGCGACGAAGTTCGCGTTCTACCTCTCCATCCCCGCGCTCACCGCCGCCGGTGCCTACGAAGCGGCGACCGCCGCGTCCGATGTCAGCGTGAGCGTCGGCTGGATTCCGACCCTCGTCGCGACCCTCGTCTCCTTCGTTGTCGCGTACGCATCGATCGCGTGGCTGCTGCGCTACGTCGCCGGCCACGGCTTCGGCGTCTTCGTCGGCTACCGCGTCGCCCTGGCCCTCGTCGTGTCCGGGCTCCTGCTCACCGGAACGATCGCGGCGAGCTGACCCGATTGCCCGGCGCCCTCCCGCCGGACACACTGGACGGCGACCGACGCTCGTCCATCACTTCCTCGAAGGGGCACCCTGTGCAGTGGAATCTCGAAGTCGTCCCCGTCAGCGTCGAGGACGTCGACCGGGCGAAAGCGTTCTACGCCGACCAGGTCGGGTTCCACCTCGACCTCGACGTGCGGATCAGCGACGAAATGCGCATCGTGCAGCTCACCCCGCCCGGCTCGCACAGCAGCATCCAGCTCAAGACCGGCACCACCCGGCTCGAAGGGCTGCAGCTCGTCGTCGACGACATCGACTCAGCCCGCGCCGAGCTCGCCGAGCGCGGGGTGGACGTCAGCCCGGTGACGCACTTCGAGGACGGAGTCCGCCTCGAGGGCCGCGGCGGGGAGTGGAACGCGTTCGTCTTCTTCACCGACCTCGACGGCAACACCTGGGTCATCCCGGAACGCCCATCGACCAGCTGACCCCGGCGGCCGTGGCCGCGGCGGTCGCGATCTGCGCGGCAGTCTCCGTGGCCGCACTCCGCGCGTTCGGAGTCGTCTCGTTCGCGCGACCGGCGCTGGCGATCCTCCGTGGGGCTGTTCAGCTCGGAGTGCTCGCGGTGATCCTCTCGGGAGTCATCGCGGACCTCCGCTGGGTCCTGCTCTTCCTGGCCGTCATGTTCGGTACCGCGGTGCTCACGGCGTCCGCCCGCCTCGGCCGCACCCGGCGCACGGTCCTCGCGGTCACCGCGGCGATGACGGCCGGAGTCGCCCTCAGCGCCGGGATCGTCTTCGGGCTCGGAGCCGTCCCGTTCACCGGCCGCTACGTCCTCGCGGTCGGCGGGATCCTCCTCGGCGGCGCGATGACCGTCGCGACCGTCACCGGCCGAGCCCTGGCGATCACGCTCGCCGACCGCTGGGAGCAGGTCGAGGGCTGGCTGGCTCTCGGCGCCCGGCCCCGGCAGGCGACGATCGGCCTGGCGCGGGAGGCGGCCTGGACCGGCCTGGTGCCGCTGACCGACCAGACCAGGACGACAGGTCTCGTCGTCCTGCCCGGCGCGTTCATCGGCGCCGTCTTCGGCGGACTCTCGCCTGTGGCGGCGGGCGTCTTCCAGATCGTCGTGCTCGCGGGCCTGATCGCGTCCGGGTCGATCGTCGCCGTCGTCCTCCTGACGATCCTCCGCGGCGCCGTCGCGAAGCCTCGACCCTGACGAGGCGTCAGCTGAGGGCCCGCCGTCGGGCGATCCGGCGCCAGAGGGGCGGCGGTGACGCCACGCGCTCGGTGTGCAGCCGGACCGCGAGCGGCGCCCAGACGATCAGGGCAACGCCGGCACCCAGGAGCAGTCCGCCGACGGTGTCGGAGATCCAGTGCGCCCCGAGGTAGGTGCGGCTGAGCATCATCGCCACCGTGTACACGGCGCCGGCGATGCGGACCCACCAGAGCGGGAAGACGACAGCGAGGACCACCGCGGTCGTGGCGGCGTTCGCGCTGTGGCCGGAGGGGAACGAGCCGAAGTCGGCGTTCACGAGTATCTCCAGCGGCCTGGGACGACCGATCGCGTTCTTGAGGATCTGCACCAGCAGCCCGCCGAGCGGCGCGGCGATCGCGAAGTACGTCGCCGCCCAGCGTCCGCGCCGGATCAGCAGCGCCACGAAGACGATGAGAGGGATCACGATCGTGCCGAGGATCCCGCCTCCGAGGCTGTTCATCACCAGCGACGGCACGAGCCAGAACGTGGACCGGTGCTCGATGATCTCGTTCATCCAGGCGGTGTCGAATCCGAACGGCTTGTCGTGCTCGCGGTAGAAGATCAGCGCGGCCAGGAGGACGGTGAGCAGCACCGCGAGGCCGGCCGAGATCAGCGGCCAGCGTCGCGCTGCCCGGTAGGCGATCTCACCGTCCGATAGGGGATCCCGGTTCGGCATCAGTGTCGTCCTCGTCTCTCGACGCGGAGCGCGCCGGAGGAGTCCACGCTACGAACGTGCGTCCACCTGCGGCAGAGGATTCTCCTGCAACTGTTGTGAAAGCACAGAACCTCAGCCCATCGGCTCGGTACTGACCTGGTCGAACCGCGGTGCTTCGGGTCGTTGTGAGCACACACAACGCAGTACGGCGCATCCCGAGCCGCCGCCCACGTCCCGACTGAGACTCTGCGGGCATGGAGATCTCAACGACGACATCCCGCGCCTCGGGCCGGCGGCTGCTCAGCAAGGTCCCCGAGGTCACCATCTGGTTCTGGATCATCAAGATCCTCTGCACCACGGTCGGTGAGAGCTTCGCCGACTGGATCAACATGGTCCTCGGCGTCGGCCTCACCGCGACCGCCGTGATCTTCATCGTGGTCACCGCGGTGGTGCTCGCCATCCAGATGCGGCTGCGACGCTACGTCCCCTCCGCGTACTGGCTGACCGTCGTCGTGATGAGCGTCACCGGCACCCTGCTCACCGACATCCTCACCGACCAGCTCGGCGTGCCTCTCTGGGCCAGCTCCCTCGTCTTCTCCGTGCTGCTCGTGATCGTGTTCGGCGTCTGGTACTCGAAGGAGCGCACCCTCTCGATCCACAGCATCGACACCACCCCGCGGGAGGCGTTCTACTGGCTCACCGTCCTGGTCACCTTCGCGCTCGGCACCGCCCTCGGCGACTGGACTCTCGAGCTCACCGGCTGGGGCCCCGGCGTCTCGATCCTCCTGCCCCTCGCCCTGATCGCGATCGTCACCGGCCTCTGGCGCTACGGCGCGAACCCGGTCCTCGCGTTCTGGATCGCCTACATCCTCACCCGCCCCCTCGGCGCCAATATCGGCGACTGGCTCGGCCTGTCCCCCGACGAGCAGGGCCTCGGGCTCGGCACCTTCGTCACCAGCATCATCTTCCTGGTCGCGATCCTCGCCACCGTCGTCTACCTCTCCCTCAGCAAGGCCGATGTCGACAAAGGCGCATCCGAGCACCACACCCCGCCCGTCGCCCGCGAACGCCGTTCACTCGTCGCCTTCGCGGTCCTCGCCGTCGCCGTCGTCGGGCTGCTCGCCTTCACCAACAGCCAGCCGCACACCACCCCAGCACCCGAAGGCGCAGCCCCGGCCTGCGATGGGTCGGGAACGCTGTCCGCAGCTGACGCGAAGGCATCCGTTCAGACCGACTTCCCCTCCGCCGACGTGCAGAACTTCCAGACGATCACCGCCGACACCCTCGCCCTCGTCACCAGCGGCGACCAGGCCGGCGCGAAAGCCCGCGCCACCGACCTCGAGACCGCCTGGGACGACGCGGAGCCTGCGCTGAGCGCCGCGAACTGCCAGACGTGGACCTACGTCGACCAGCAGATCGACCCCGTCCTCTCCTCCGTCCGCGCCGGAAGCCCCGACCCGGTCGCAGAGAAGACGAGCATCCAGGACCTGCTGACCACCCTCGCCGGAGGCTGAACGATGCGCTGCGCACCGGAACGCCTCCTCAACCGAAAGCGTGACTCACGATGACCGACTGGCAGATCAACGGCCTCCCCCTCCACCCCCTCCTCGTCCACGTCGTCGTCGTCCTGCTCCCCCTCGCCGCCCTGATGCTCATCCTCGGCAGCGTCTGGCCGGCCGCCCGCCGACGCCTGGGCGTGATCACTCCGATCACCGCCCTCGTCGCCCTTCTCGGAGTCCCGCTCGCCACTCAGGCCGGCGAAGCGCTCGAACGGCAGGTCGACCCCTCCGCAGCACTCGAACGCCACGCCGAGCTCGGCGATCACCTGCTGCCCTGGGCTGCCGGACTGTTCGTCCTCTGCGTGGCGCACTGGCTCTGGTTCCGGACGCGCGGGAGGAACTCCGCCGACACGAGGGGACGGAGCGCCCGCTCGGTCCCCTCGCTGATCCTCGCCGCCGTCGCGATCGTCGTCGCAGTGGGAGCGACTGCGAACGTCGTCCAGATCGGCGACACCGGAGCGCAGGCGGTCTGGTCCACTTCCGAGGACAGCTCGACGCCGGCTCCTGCATCCGGGAGGTGAGCGCCGCGAGACGACGACGCCGAACTGCGGCGGCCGCGGAGCTGAGGCCTCCGGCCGGCCCCGATGCGCGTGCGGATGGTTGACTCGACGGATGCGGAATCGAGTCCTGTTCGTCGTCGGGGTCACAGCGATGTTCGTCGCGCTGGTGCTGAGGCTGGTGTGGCCGGCCGGTGAGTTCGCCTCCGGCTTCTCGCTCCCCCTGCAGCTGAGCGGCATCCTGCTCCTCCTGGTCTACGGGGTGAAGCACTTCACGGGGCGGCCGCGCCGGAGCTGAGCGGCTCATCCCCATCGGGGGTGTAGGAGTTGGGGTCTGAAGCCGCCGGTCTCGAGCAGGCTTCGGGCGATGTAGTTGGTCAGGTTGCGGAACCCGAGTGCGGAGCCGCGCAGGTGTTCGAGCCGTCCGTTGAGCGCCTCGGTCGGCCCGTTGCTGGTGCCGGGTCGTTCGAAGTAGGCGAGCACGCCAGCGGCTCGCTTCTTCAGGGTCCGGCCCAGGGTGGTGAGCTCGGTGAGCACCTTGGGGACGCCGGCGCTGAGGTCGGTGATCAGCTTCTCCATGAGCTCGCGGCCACGTTGCCGGTCCTCGTGGCGATAGGCGGCGATCATGCGCTGGTAGACACCCCAGGTCGCCTCGACCTCGACGTGAGCGTCATCAACGAACAGCGCGCGTAGCCTGTCGCTCTGCTTGTCGGTGAGCAGGTCCGCGCCGGTGTGCAGACCGAGGCCGTCGAGTCGAGCGAAGGCGGTCAGGTCAGGGCGGCCGAAGCCGGCCGGCGGGGTAGCGTCGGACACGTCGAGGTCTTTCGGACGGATGGCGTAGGAACCTCCGTCGTCGGGAGACCTCGACGTCTATCTGCGGACCGACGCGCCCGGCCGACCTACACCGTCATCTGAGAAGACCCCTGAAACGTCTTCGCCGACGACGGGGCCGGCGAGGAGGAGGGCGCGGTGAGCTAAAAGAATGGAGCTTGCTCGGCTTCGACGCCGCCGCAAGCTCCGGTGAAACGGTCGGTACTGGTCGGTCGTCGTCGGTCACCACCGGATGGCGGCGTCCTCCACGCTCGGCGTTTGCGCAGGTCAGCGGCTCGTTCGCCCAGTGGGCGCATCAAGCGATAGACGCAAAGCCGACGTCATTAGGTCGTCCGTTCGATTCCGACAGGCGGCTCCGGCGAACCGTTCTGGTGGTCGCGCGATGCGCTGGCCTCACGGCTCTGCCCGACACCGACGTCGCTCTCCTCTGCGACGGACCCTCGCCGGCTGAGCGCTCGCGGCCGGCATCCTGTCCGTGTGCCGATAGGCCTCGCACCGCTCGGCAACGCAGCGTGGCGTTGCGTCGCGACCTGGCGACGGCTCGGCGGGGCGCGATCGTCTCGTGCGTTGGCGGACTACGGGAGCTTGGACGCGAGGACGTCGGCCGCCAGGATCTCGGGTGCTGCGCCGAGGAGGTGCTGGTTGGCCATCAGGGCTGCGACGATGGCGCCGTTGGCGTGGGCGTCGCGAGCGGCTTCGTCGGGGAATGCATCGAAGATCCAGAAGGTGTCGGCGTGGGTCCTGACCGCGAACCAGACAATCGTTCCTACTTCTTCGTTGGCGAGTGCGACAGCGCCGGCGAGCAGATCGGCGACCGCGTCGTGCTGTTCATCGGCCGCGACGATCTTGGCGACGAAGGCATACGGAAGTGATGCGGGTGTGGACATGAGGGACTCTCCTTGACGTCGGGGTTCTTCGTGGGACGCGTTCAGCGTATGACGAGCGAGGGCCGGTGGGGAGTGGCGTATACGGCAGTATTGCTATTGTTTACGTCATGCGTATCGGACTGATCGCGATCGACGGCTGCTTCGGTTCGGCTATCGCGTCGATCATCGACATCGTGCGGGTGGCCGACGGAGCCCGCGGCGATGTCGACCCGCGGATCGACCCGATCGAACTCGCCATCCTCGGACCGAAACGGCGAGTGACCACGACGGCATCGATGACCCTGTCGGTGGACCACCCGCTGTCGGAGTCCGGAGAGTTCGACGTGGTCGTCGTCCCTGCGCTTGGAACCCTTACGGCCGCCGCTACCAACGACGTCCTCCAGAGCCGAGATGCTCGTTCGGTCATCGCCTCGCTCGGGCGCCTCGACGAGGCGACCACCCGGATCGCCGCGGCGTGCACCGGCGTGTTCGCTGTCGCCGAGACCGGACGGATGCATCATCGGAGGGCGACGACCAGCTGGTTCCTGGGGCCGGAGTTCCTGAAGCGCTATCCGACCGTCGCCCTCGATCTCGACACCATGGTCGTGGTCGACGGGAACCTCGTCACCGCCGGCGCCGCGTTCGCCCACATCGACCTCGCGCTCTCACTCGTGCGATCGATCAGCCCCGACCTGGCCCAACATGTCGCCAAGCTCCTCATCATCGACGAGCGTCCGTCTCAGGCGGCCTTCGTCGCCTACGAACATCTCCGGCACGAGGACCCGATCGTCGTCGAGTTCGAACGCTTCGTGCGCGCCCGCCTGGACGAACCGTTCAACGTCGCCTTCGTCGCGCAGTCGCTCGGCACCAGCCGGCGCACCCTCGAACGACGAGTCCGTGCGGCGCTCAACCTCACTCCGCTCGGCTTCGTCCAACGGCTTCGCATCGAACGAGCTCGGCACCTCTCAGCAACCACGGACTTCACCTCCGCCGAGATCGCGCTACGGGTCGGCTACGCGAATGCCGAGACTCTGCGCTCCCTCCTGCGCAGGGAGCGAC
This sequence comes from Rathayibacter sp. AY1A3, assembly GCF_002930975.1. Taxonomy (NCBI): domain Bacteria; kingdom Bacillati; phylum Actinomycetota; class Actinomycetes; order Micrococcales; family Microbacteriaceae; genus Rathayibacter; species Rathayibacter sp. AY1A3. The sequence continues at coordinate 33,325 of NZ_PSTO01000033.1, forward strand.
GCCGTTCCTGACCTATCGCCATGCCTGTAGCCGGTGTCCTAGCGCTCGACTGGAACCACCTCTCAGCACGTCGCGTCGACGCTCCTGCGTCGCCCCTGGACGACCCACTCGACACGCCCGCAGCACAGGTCATGTGACGTGTCCCGGCTTCCCGGACGGTCGGGGTTGGGTGGCTGTGATGTCGCTGCGTTCTCGTCGAGGGGGTCAGCAGACTCGATCAGGGTCGACTGGGATGAGACGCGAAGGCGGTCAGGTCAGGGCGGCCGAAGCCGGCCGGCGGGGTAGCGTCGGTCACGTCGAGGTCTTTCGGAGGGATGGCGTAGGAACCTCCGTCGTCGGGTGACCTCGACGTCTATCTGCGGACCGACGTTCCCGGCCGACCTACACCCTCATCTGGGAAGAGCCAGCTGAGCTCCGGAATCGGAGGAAGACCCGTGGGCGGAGCGGAGGAGCCGGCCTGGGCGAATCCGGAGCCGGAGGTCGACCGGGCGCTCGCGCGGTGGGCGGCGGAGTGCGCGGAGCGCGCCCTCCCGGCGTTCGAGGAGTGGGACCCGGACGATCCCCGGCCCCGGCGCGCGCTCGACGTCCTCCTCGCCTGGGGGCGGGGCGAGGCTCCGATGACCGAGTGCCGCACGGCGGCCTTCGCGGCGCACGCCGCAGCCCGCGCCGCGACGCAGGCGGGCGAGCCGGCCGCCACCGCTGCCGCGCGGGCGGCCGGGCAGGCCGCAGCCGTCGCGCACATGGTCGATCACTGCTCGCACGCCGCCGTGTACGCCGCGAAGGCGGTCGGACTCCGGGGGAGCGACGCCGACCGGGACGCGGAGCGGCGTCACCAGTGGGAGGGCCTCGACCCCGCGCTGCGCTCCCTCGGCTTCCCGAAGGGGCTGTGACGCCGGCCCGGTGCACCTCACCGGGCCGGCGCCCGCGCGCTCAGCGGTGCGCGGGTCGGAGCCCCAGCAGCGTGTCGACGACCACGAAGGCCGCGAGGCTCGCCCCCAGGAGCGGGAGGAACAGCCCGACCGCGGCGGCGACGACCAGGACGGACGCGACTCCCCACCACGGCGCGCGCCGGAGCGCTCCCCGGGCCGGCGGGGTGCCGCCGAGCCGTCGGGGGCCGCGGGTGGGGCGGCGCTTCCACCACATCAGGTACCCGAGCACGACCATCGTGGCGATGCCGGCCGCGGTGACGAACAGCAGCAGCTGGTTGGGCAGCCCGAACATCGAGCCCATGTGCGTGTCGATGCCCCAGCGGGAGAGCTTGGCGACGAGGCCGAAGTCGGCGAAGTCGACCCGGTCGACGACCTGCATCGTGCTCCCGTCGATCGCGACGCCGTCGACCTCGGTCGGGAAGCTGCGCTGGATCTCCTGCACGACCCAGGCCGAGCCCTCCGCCGCGGGCGGCCGGATCTCGACCAGTCCCGTGTTCACGTTGACCTCGCGGGCGACCGAGAGCACCGAGTCGTAGGCGGCCGGCGAGTAGCCCGCCGTCGACTCGACGGCGTCGCCGGTGGCCGCGCCGTGTCCGGCGTGCCCGGCGTGCTCGTCGGCCACCTCGCCGGTCCGGTCGCCGAGCGTCGTCCCCAGCGAGGGCGTGGTCCAGCCGACTGCGGAGCGGAGGGTCTCGAAGTTCCCGCCTCCGTAGAGCGACCAGGTGATGCCGGTGGTCGAGAGGAACAGGGCGCCGACGAGCAGCCAGACGCCGGTGGAGGCGTGCCAGGAGAACAGGCGCTTGTAGCCGGTGGTCCTCGGCGCGGGGCGCAGCAGGTCCCTCTTCACTCGGGCTCGGCGGAGGCGGATGATCCAGAGGCCCAGGCCGGCGAGGGCGACGACCCCCAGCCAGGAGGCGGCGAGCTCGCTGTAGTAGCGGCCCACGTCCCCGAGGTGCAGCGTCCGGTGCAGGTCGCTGATCCAGGTCCGCAACGGCAGGGCGCCGCTGGTGCCGTAGGCGGTGAGGTCGCCGCGGACGTCGGCGGTGGCCGGGTCGATGAAGACCGCGCGGGTCTCGCTGGCGCCGAGCGCCGGGTCCGCGTACATCACCCGGGTGGTGTCGCCGGGGTTCGGGGCGGGGCGGACGGCGACGATGCTCTGCCCGCCTCCGGTGTACGCGTCGGCGGCGTCGATCTGGTCGGCCAGGGGCAGGGAGGTGTCCGCTTCGGGGGCGTGCAGCTCCTGCGCGTAGACGACCTGCTCGAGCTGCGGGGTGAGTGCGTAGAGCGCTCCGCTGGTCGCGGCGACGAGGATGAACGGCCCGACGAACAGGGCGGCGGAGAAGTGCAGGCGGAGCAGCAGCTGTCCGAGCCAGCCTCCGCTGCTTCTGCGCGGCGGGGGCGGGGTGTCGGCGGAGTCGCGGGGTCTCGTGGCGGTGGTGGTCATGCTTCTGGTCCTTCGGTGCTGTGGCGGGTGCCGGTGAGGGTCAGAGGAGGGTGTCGCCGATGTAGCCGCCCTCGACGCAGCCCGGCGGGATCGCGAAGACGGCGGAGCCGATCGGCGTCGTCCACTCGTTGAGCAGGTCCAGCTCGTCCAGGCGCTTCTGGATCGGCACGAACTGCGCGGTGACGTCGGCCTGGTACGCCGCGAAGATCAGCCCGGAGTTCGAGATGTCCTCGCCCGTCGGGGTGTCGTCGTAGTTGTAGGCCCGGCGGTGGAAGCGCTCGGCGGTGTTCTCCGAGCGGGCGCGCCTCATGTGCGAGAACTCCGGGATCACCGGGAAGCCGATGGTCGTCGTCGCCTCGAAGTCGGGCTCGTCGGCCTCCGCCGTCCCGGTGAGGGGCGCGCCGTTCGCGAGGGTCCGCCCGACGGACTGCTCCCGGCCGCTGCGGTCCAGGCGGTCCCACTTGTCGAGGTCCATCCGGATCCGGCGCAGCACCAGCCCGGTGCCGCCGGCTAGCCAGCCGTCGCGGACCCAGACCAGTTCGTCGAAGTCGACGTCCTCGGGGCGCGGATTGACGGTCCCGTCGACCTGGCCGAACAGGTTCCGCATCGTGGTGCCGGCCTTCTCGGAGCCGTGCGCCCGGCGGAACCCGGTCTGGGTCCAGCGGACGGTCGCGAAGGTGCGGGTGTTCTTCAGCAGCATCCGCAGCGCGTGCGCGATCGTGAACGCGTCGTCGGCGTGGAACTGCAGCAGCAGGTCCCCGTCGTTCCACTGCTCCTCGAGCCGGTCGATCCCGAACGCGGGCAGCGGTGCCAGCCAGGCCGGCTTCGCTGCCTCGCCGGCCGCGAGGGACACGAGCCTCGGCCCGAACCCGAAGGTCACGGTGAGGCGGGCGGGGACCACACCGAGCTCGGGCTCGGAGTCGGCCAGGGCCGGCTGCCCCTGGGTGAGGCGCGCGGCGTCGTCGGACAGGATGCGCAGCATCCGCCGCAGCCCGTCCCGGTCGGTGCTCTCGCGCAGATCGAGGGCGACGAAGGTCGCGTGCGCCTGCGGCGTCGCGGCGACCCCCGCCTGGTGCGCACCGTGGAAGGGGATCGTCTCGTCGCCGTTCAGCGCCGCGGCCGCTGCCGGCGCAGCGCCGGCGCGGCCGAGCAGCTGGTCCGCTCCGATCGCACCGGCCGCGCCGATGCCGGCGACTGCTCCGCCGAGGAGGAGCCGTCGCCGGCTGACGGCGCTGCGCGGGCGCTCGTCGGCGCCGTGGCCGGTGTCGCGGTCCTCGCTCATCAGCCCTCTCCGCCCATGTCCATGTCCATGTCGCCGCCCTCGTAGTCCTCGTTCGCGCCGGCGTAGTCGCGCGCAGGGACGGTGAACTCCGTCGTGGAGTCGTCCGAGAAGGTGAGGGTGACGGTGACCTCGTCCCCGGCGACGATCGGCGCGGCGAGGTCCATCAGCATGATGTGGTTCCCGCCGGGGGCGAGCTCGAGGCTGCCGCCGGCGGGGATCGTGAAGCCGCTCTCCTTGGCGCGCATCACCATCTCGCCCGACTCGTTCGCCACGGTCTCGTGCAGCTCGAGCTCGGAGGACGCGGCGGAGGTGGCGGACACGACGGTGACGTCCTCGGTGCCGGAGTTCTCCAGCTCACCGAACGCGGCGGACATGCCGGAGTCGGCGGCCTTCACCCAGCCGTCGGTGATGGTCACCTCGGTCGCGGCGGGCGCGACCTCGGCGGAGGGGCTGCCGGAGGCTCCGGCACTGCAGCCGGTCAGGGCGAGCAGGGCTGCGGCCGAGAGGGCGGAGAGGGTGGTGACGTGTCGAGTGCGCATGGTGTGGCGCCTTCCTGTGAGGTGGTGCGGTGGGTGGAGGACGTCGGCGGTCACGACGACGTCCGGTCTTCGGTGGTGGTCGAGGGCCGCCCGCGGCGGCGGGTGATGAGGAGGAATGCAGCGACGGCGAGGACCGCGCCGGTCAGACCGATGAGGACCGGTCGGAGGACGTCCGGCGGGGCCTGCGAGGAGGCGGCCGCGACGACGGTCGGCTCGACGGTCGGGGTGGATTCCGCGACGGCCGAGGCCTGCGCCGAGGCGCCGTCGCCGACGGTGAAGGGGACGACGCCCGCGATCGGATGGCCGTCGGCGGAGACCACCCGCCACTTGAGGTCGTAGGAGCCGCCCGGAAGCGCCGCCTCGAGCGGAGCGGTGACCGTCGAGTCGGTCAGCTCGACCGGGCCGGACACGTGGTCGATGCCGTCCACGTCGGTGACGAGGACCAGCGCGCCGATCGTGAGGACGTCCTCGGAGTACGTCAGCGTCACCTCCGCGGGCGAGTTCGTGAAGTGCTCACCGGAGCCGGGAGTGCTGCTGATCAGCTGGTCGTGCGCCTGGACGGGCCCGGCCGTCCCGATCAGGACGCCCGCCAGGGCGAGGGCTGCCAGCGCGGCGGGAAGCCGTCGCAGGGGTCGAGAGGTCATCGGTCGGTCTCCTTCGTGGTGGTCGGACGGGGAGTGCTCCGGCTGTCGAGCCGGTTCAGGTGGTCGTTGTAGGCGGTGAGCTCGGCCTCGCCGTCGCGGTCGGCGCGCCGGTCGTAGCGCTTCGCGGTCCGCTCCTCCGAGCGCACCCACTGCGCGACCACGACCAGGGCGATCAGCACCATCGGGATCTCGCCCGCCGACCAGGCGATCCCGCCGCCGACGCCCTGGTCGGCGATCAGCGCCTCCGTGTCGGTGTATCCGAGCGCGGTCCACCAGGACGCGGCCAGCACGGTGGTCTGCGACATGATCGCCAGGCCGAAGAAGGCGTGGAACGCCAGCGTCGCAAGCATCACCAGCAGCCTCAGCACGTGGCCGGGCCGGTTCGGGCCGGGGTCGACGCCGATCAGGACCCAGAAGAAGAGGTAGCCCGTGGCGAGGAAGTGCAGGGTCATCAGGACGTGGCCCTGGTGGCTGAACATCGCCCACTCGAACCAGCCGGTGTAGTAGAAGACGACCAGGCTGCCGGCGAAGAGAACGGCGGCGACGGGCGCCCGCGACAGCACGGCGAGGTAGCGGGAGCGCACGACGGCGAGGATCCACTCGCGCAGCCCGCGCCCGCCGTCGCGGCGCACCGGCAGCACCCGCAGAGCGAGCAGCACCGGTCCGCCGAGCACGAGCAGCGGCGGTACGACCATCATCAGCAGCATGTGCTGGATCATGTGGGTGCTGAAGTGCACCTGCCCGTACACGGCCGGGCCGCCGCTGGTCGTGTAGGCGAGGGCCGCGCAGCCGGCCACCCAGGCGACAGTGCGCCCGAGCGGCCAGGCGTCGCCGCGGCGCCGCAGCCTCAGGACCGCCGACACGTAGAGGGCGGCGCCGACGACCGCGATCCCGAGCCAGACGGCGTCGAGGTGCCACTGGTCGAGCATCCGCTCGGGTGTGACCTCGGGCGGGTAGCGGAAGCCGAGCAGACTGCGCCGGACGTCTCCGCTGATCGGGTCCTGCGAGACCGGCGGCGCGCTGTTCGAGAGCGCCACCGAGACGCCGATGGTCAGCGCCATCACCACCACCTCGCCGACCGCGATCGCGACGAACGCGCGGCGGTCGGCCGGGTCGGCGCGCAGCCGCGGGATCAGCCGCAGCCGGTGCCCGAGGCCCGCGCCGCCGAGGGCGAGCAGCGCGACGGCCTTGACGATCAGCAGCTGCCCGTAGGGCGTGCCCAGGTCGTCGAGGTCCTCGATCCGGAGCGACGCGTTCACCAGACCCGAGAAGGCGACCGCCCCGAACGCCCAGCCGGCCAGCACCGAGTAGCGCGCGACGACCACGCCGAGCTGGGCGCCGACGGTCCGCCGCAGCAGGATCACCGCGGCGAGCCCGCCGGCCCAGGCCGTCACTCCGATCAGGTGCACGGCCAGGCTGTTCACCGCGTTCGCGTGCTCGTCGGCGCCGGCGGCGTGCCCGGAGAGCGAGAGGGGGAGCAGCGCCAGCACCGCGATCGCGGTCGCCGCCGCCACCCAGGCCAGCCGCCGCGAGAACAGGGTGAGGAGGAGGACGGCCGTCGCGCACGCCGTCGAGGCCACGAGCGTCTGCCCCAGCTCGATCCGCGTGGCGTAGAACACGAGCTGCGTCCGGAAGCCCGGCGCGTCCAGCGGCTGCCCGATCGTGTTCGCCGCCGTGAACACGAGGACAGCGATCGCGGACGCCACCCAGACCGCGGCCGACCAGGTCGCCCAGCGCAGGGCGCGGTTCTGCGAGTACGAGACGATGCCCGGCGCGATGCGCTGCCCGGGCAGCAGGAAGGTGGCCGCGGTGAGCAGGCCGATGGTCAGCGACGCGGCGGAGTCGTGCAGGACCCGCGCGATCGGCAGGCCCCGCGTCACCAGGTCGCCGGGGTCGATCAGCCGCGTCGCCACCGAGAACGCCCCGGTGTACGACAGGCCCAGCAGGGCGACGGCGACCGCCGCCGGTATCGCGAGCAGGAGGGACGCCTCCGCCCCGCGGAGAGGAGCGGCGAGCGGCCGCTGAGGCGGGAGGAGGTCGTCGTCGACCGGTGTCGATGGTTGTGCCACAGGCGTGGCTCCCTTCACGGGCGTCCCGAGGGGACGCTCCACAGACCCCTCCGCCGGCGCGCAGGAGAGCCGGGCCAGGACGATCCGTCCGGGAGGAGTCGCCGAGACGCCGACCGGCCGGCGTCCCTCGGAGACCCCTGCGGGGGAGGAGACGGGTCGGTCAGACGCCGCGGGGACCTCCGGGGAGGTCCTCGCCGCGGCTCGCGTCGATGATCAGGAGGCGGGCTGCAGAGGGGGGCCGCGCCGCAGCGCCGCCTGGGGGAAGACGCCCGAGGCGAGGGGGAGCACGTCGCGCAGCTCGAAGGAGGAGCGTCGCGCGGGTCGAGGAGCGGCCACCGGAGTCGGCAGGACCCGCACCAGGCGGGTGACGAGGTGGCTCGTCGTCGCGGCGACACTGACGAGGAGGGACTCGCCGCGGTGGAGCGCCGCGGTCGTCGCGACGGCGGCGACGAGGTGCGCCGCCCACATCGAGGAGCCGGTCATCCCGCTGTGCGTCATCGCCGCGCTGACGTCGATCACGGCACCGTGGTGCGCGTGCACCATCGGCGCATCGACCGGCCCCGTGAAGGTCCCGATCGTGAAGAGCGTGTGGAACAGGAACTGGCTCACTCCCACCGAGACCGCCAGGCGCACCAGGGAGAGCCTGCGCCCGGCGAGCGCCACGCACACCAGGACCGACAGGACGAGCGGCATCGCGACACCGAGCGGACCCGGGATCTGGCCGCCACCGGCCACGTGCGAGAACAGCGCGACGAGCGTCGCCACCGTCGCCGCGACGACACCCCGGAGGGTGCGCAGCGGGCGCGACGACGACATCTCCCCAGTGTCGCAGACGCCTCCTTCCCGCGGAGGACCGCTCTCGGGCGAGAGGGGCGGCCGGCCGACGGTTCATCTCAGCGGGCCGCGGAGGCTCCGGGGCGTCACTTCTCGGGCCGGACCACCAGCCCGACGCCGCCGCCGCGCCGCACCGGTTCGGCGACCGCGGTCATCCGGCCGGAGGGGTCGACCTCGATGGCGGCCACCGCCCCGATCTGCGCGGCCGAGGTGAAGGTGTCGCCCGAGGGGACCAGCTGCTGGCCGAAGGGAGCGAGGTCGTCGGCGTACGCCTCGATGAACTCGGGCTCGGCCGAGGTCGTCGCGCCGTTGCGCTGGGAGGCGCGGGGCGCTGCCACCGCCTCGGGGAGCGTCATGCCGAGGTCGATGCGGTTGACCAGGGTCTGCAGGACCGTCGTGATGATGGTGGATCCGCCCGGCGAGCCGACGACGAACCGCACGTCCCCGCCGTCGAGCACGATCGTCGGCGACATCGACGAGCGCGGGCGCTTGCCCGGCTCGATCCGGTTCGGGTCCCCGTCGACGAAGGTGGGGGAGAAGTCGGTCATCTCGTTGTTGAGGAGGAAGCCGCGTCCGGGGACGGTCATCGCCGAGCCGCCGGTCTGCTCGATCGTCAGCGTGTAGGAGGCGGCGTTGCCCCACTTGTCGACGACCGAGAGGTGGGTGGTGGAGATGTTCTCGGTGTCCGACTCCTCCGCGGCGGGGGCGGTCGCGCATTCGGAGCCGTCGAGAGCGCCGGGCGCGACCGGGCGGACGGAGGCGGTCGCCGGGTCGATCGTGCAGTCCCGCGAGTCCGCGAACTCCTGGCTGAGGAGCGTCTCGGTGGGCACGTCGACGAAGGCCGGGTCGCCGACGTAGGCGCCGCGGTCGGCGAAGGCGCGGGCGGACGCCTCGAGGTAGAGGTGCAGGGCGCTGCCGGTGTCCTCGGACGCGAGGTCGTGGTTCTCGAGGATGTTGAGGGCCTCGCCGACCGCGATCCCGCCGGAGGAGGAGGGTGCCATCCCGTAGACGTCGAGTCCGCGGTAGGAGACGCGGGTCGGCGCCTGCTCGGCGACCGAGTAGGCCGCGAGGTCGGCGGCCGTCATCGTGCCGGCCGGGGCGGGGAGGTCCGACCCCTCGGCGATCCGCGGGTTCTGGACCGTGTCGGCGATCTCGGCGGCCAGCGCGCCCTCGTAGAACGCGTCCGGCCCGTGGAGGGCGATGGAGGTCAGCGTCTTCGCGAGGTCGAGGTTGCGGAAGGTGCTGCCCACCTTCGGCGCGTCCCCACCGGGGAGGAAGAGCTCGGCCGTGTCGGGGAACGCCTGGAACCGCTCGAGGTTGTCGAGCGTCTGGTTGCGGAAGGTCTCGTCCACCCGGAAGCCCTTCGCCGCGAGCGCGATCGAGGGCGCCAGCACGACGGGGAGCGGCAGGGTGCCGAAGCGGTCGACCGCGGTGTCCCAGGTCGCCACCGTGCCGGGCACGCCGACCGCGACGCCGGAGGAGACGAGGTCCGGGGTGAACGGGTACGGGGCTCCGGTCGCGGGGTCGAGGAACGCGTCCGAGGTGATGCCGGCCGGCGCTGTCTCGCGTCCGTCGATGGTCCTGACCTCGCCGGAGGCCTTGTCGAAGTAGACGAAGTACCCGCCTCCGCCGATGCCGGCGCTGTAGGGCTCGCTCACGCCGAGGGCGGCTGCCGTGGCGACAGCGGCGTCAGCTGCGTTGCCGCCGCGCTTCAGCACCTCCATTCCCACGCGGCTCGCGTTCGCGTCGACGCTCGAGACCGCTCCGCCGTAGCCCACCTGCGTCGAGGGCGAGATGAGCGGTCCGCCGAGGAAGTCGCGGATCTTCTCGGGCGTGAGCCCGCTGTCCTTCAGGTATCCGGAGACGGGCCTGTCGAGAGCGGACGCCGGTGCGGCACCCGCCACTCCCACTGCGACGACCGCGACCAGCGCGATCGCGATCCTGCGGAGCACGGGTGTCGTGGCCATGGCGTTCCTCCATCGGAACTCTGTGGTGCGCGGTCGGCGATGCGGGTCCCCCCAACCTAGGGGCGGGGTGGGGGTGCGGGG
>NZ_PSTO01000034.1:0-38054 GCF_002930975.1 Rathayibacter sp. AY1A3
GACCCGGCCCGCACGACGCCCCTGCTCCACGACCTCGACGGAGTGGACGTCGACGTCGACATCACCCCTCCCGCGCAGCCCGGCTCCCTCTCGCTCTCCGTCGCCGCCGACGCCGTCGACCTCGCCGAGTCGGGCTCCACCGCCCTCCAGCGCCGGTTCACGGGCGGGCTCCCCACGGTCACCGTCACCGACTCGCGCGTCGGCGCGCAGAACGACTGGTACGTCCTCGCCTCGGCGAGCGCCCTCACCGGCCCGAGCGCCTCGATCGGAGCCGACCACCTCGGCTGGACCCCGCGCCTGATCACCGGCACGAGCGCCGTCGCGGGCGATCCGGTCGCCTCCTCCCTCGAGGGAGGCGCGGGCCTGCGGGACGCGCTGCTGCTCGGAGCCGCCGGCGGAGCCGGCACCTGGAGCGCCGACGCCGAGCTGCGGCTGCTCGCCGAGCCGGACGTCGAGGCCGGCTCCTACCGCTCGACGATCACGCTGTCGCTGTTCGCCTAGGCGCGGACCAGCGCAACGGCCGGGGACCTCGCCCCGCGGTCACTCCTGAGCGACCGCGACCGCCACGACGAGCGCGGAGTGGACCGCCGGCTCCGAGACGGCGAAGTAGCGGCTCGAGCCCTCGATCCAGGCCTCGGTCGCGCCCTCCCTGGTGCGGAAGCGGACGGGCTCGTCGCTCGACGTCCCGCGCCCGTCGGCCTTCGCGACCGCCTGCGAGCGCAGATCGGCGAGCACCTGCTCCGCCGTCGTCGCCCCGGACGCCACGCGGTCGCGGACGCTGCGGGCGCGCACCGCGTCGATCCCGATGTCGCGTCCGGTCGCCAGCGCCGCGACCACCGCGCCGTCGCAGTGCGCGATGCTGATCCGCATCCGCTCCAGCGCCGGGTGCTCGCCGCGGAGCACCGGGCGGCCGTGCGGTCCGGAGCAGCGCTCGCAGCGCGCGTCCACGGCGACCTCGAGGGGATCGATCCCGAGCGTCTCGGCGGCCAGCTCGCGCACGAGGACCCGGCCGAGGAGGAAGCCGTCCCGGACCTCGCGCCGACTCGTCGCCTCGTAGCGCAGGCGCTCGGCGAGGGTGAGCAGGCGCAGCATCCGGTGGCGGGCGGAGTCGAGGACCTCGGGCCGCGCCCAGCGCAGCTGCACGTCGTCGGTGGCGAGGAGGGGGAGTCCGGTCATGCCCCGGACGCTACGCACGCCAGGCGACATCGGCGTGACGGGAGGGTGGCCGGAGGGAGACGGGCCGCTGTTGACTGGGAGGCGTGCAGACCTTCCTCCCCTACCCCGACTTCCACCGCAGCGTCCGCGCCCTCGACGGCAAGCGGCTCGGCAAGCAGCGCGTCGAGACGCTGCAGGTCATGCGGGCGCTGACCGTTCCGGGGTACGGCTGGCAGAACCACCCCGTCACGCGGATGTGGCGGGGCTACCGGCCGGCGCTGATGACCTACCAGCGCGAGACCTGCGCGGAGTGGACGGAGCGCGGCTTCGCCGACACGTGCCTCGTGAAGACCGAGGAGGCCCTCGCCGCCGCCCCGGAGGATCTCGCCGCCTACCTGACCGGCGACTACCCGCTCCCGCCGTGGTTCGGCGACGAGCGGCTGCACCTCTCGCACCGCTCGAAGCTCGTGGCCAAGGACGAGGACCACTACGGCCCGCTGTTCCCCGGCACGCCGCCGGGGCTCGACTACCTCTGGCCCGTCGGCGCCTGAGCTCAGGCCGCGGGCGGGCGGAGGAACGGGATCGCGATGCGCGGACGGAACACCTCGCGCTGGTTCGCCTTCACCAGTCCGCAGATGATCAGCACGAAGTGCACCAGCCAGAGCACGGCGAACAGCGTGATCGGGATGCCGATCGGGTAGAAGCCCTTCGCGAGCGGGGTGTCGGAGGCGGCGAAGAGCAGCACGACGTGCGCGCCGAGCGTCACGACCCCGATCAGGATCACTGTCAGGCCCCAGTTCGCCGCGTTCCGCGCGTTCTCGGCGGCGAGGCCGCCCTTCCTCCGGGCGGACGGGTACACGGACGCCATGACGATGCCGCCCACGATGAGGCTGAGGAACGGGATCCCGATGAACGCGAGGAAGCCGAGAGCGTACGAGAGGGCGCCCGTGGGCGGTGCGGGGACGGCCTGCGGAGGCGCGACCGGAGCGGCCTCCGGGGTCGTCGCGTCGGCCGGTCGGGGGTCGGAGGAGGGGCTCGCCATGCCGACAGCCTAGGGAACGCCGTCCCCCGGGTGGCGGTCAGGGTCTTTTCAGGCCTCTGGCCGGGCCTTCGTCTTCGGGGGCTCTCGGGTTAGTCTGTCGAGGTTGACCTGCCGCACGGAGCGTGCAGGGCGTCGGCCGCGGTCGTCGCAGCATCCGGGGGGATTCGCGAAGGAGAAGGTTTGGCGTCCGACAGAAGGACCACCGGTGGTGTGGTCAAGGCGATCGTGGGCTTCCTGGGCATGAGCGTCGTGGCCGGAGTCCTCGTGACCGCCACCGTCACCCCGGCCGTGGCGCTCGCCGGAGTCGCCGCGAACCAGTCGATCGGCGTCTTCGACGGCCTGCCCGACTACCTCGAGGTCGACAAGCTCTCCGAGAAGAGCAACATCTACGCGACCGGCTCCGACGGCCCGCAGCTGCTCGCCTCCTTCTACGTCGAGAACCGCGTCGAGGTGCCGCTCGACCGCATAGCCCAGGCCGCCAAGGACGCCGCCGTCTCGGGTGAGGACCCCCGCTTCTACGACCACGGCGGAGTCGACCTCCCCGGCACCCTCCGCGCCGTCGCTCAGACCTACGTGCTCGGCAACGACGTGCAGGGCGGATCCTCGATCACCCAGCAGTACGTGAAGAACGTCCTCGTCGAGAAGGCCGTCCGCAACATCTCGGACGACGCCGAGCGCGCGGCCGCGATCGACGAGGCCACCCGGACCTCCCCCGAGCGGAAGCTCCGCGAGATGAAGCTCGCCATCGGCCTCGAGAAGCAGTACACGAAGGACCAGATCCTCCAGGGCTACCTCAACATCGCGTTCTTCGGAGGCACCACCTACGGCCTCGAGACCGCCGCGAACTACTACTACGCGACCTCGGCCGCTGACCTCTCGATCGCCCAGGCCGCGAGCCTCATCGCGATAGTCAACAACCCGGCCGTCCTGCGGATCGACCAGCCCGACAACCCGGACAACGGCGCCGCGAACGGCTACGCCCGCAACAAGGACCGCCGCGACTACATCATCGGCAAGATGCTCGAGGAGGGGAAGATCTCGCAGGAGGACCACGACGCCGCCGTCGCCACTCCCATCGAGCCCCGCATCACCCAGCCCAGCACCGGCTGCTCGACCGCGGGCAACGCGGGCTTCTTCTGCGACTACGTCACCAACGTCCTGAAGAACAACGAGATCTTCGGCGCCGACGAGGACACCCGCTGGACCAACTTCCGCCGCGGCGGCCTCGACGTCTACACGACGCTCGACGTCGGCCTGCAGGACGCGGCCGTCGCCGCCGTCGACGCGCAGGTCCCGCAGACCTGGAACTTCGACGTCGGAGCCGTCTCCGTCAGCGTCGAGGTCGGATCCGGGCGCGTGCTCGCGATGACGCAGAACAAGAAGTACTCGCAGGATCCGGACGTCCTCACGACCGACCCGTCCTACAGCGCCGTGAACTACAGCACCGATCGGGCCAACGGCGGATCCTCCGGGATCCAGCCGGGCTCGACCTACAAGCTCTTCACCCTGGTGGAGTGGCTGAAGGAGGGCCACAGCATCAACGAGTCGGTCGACGGGACGCGCAAGTCCACCTGGGGCACCTTCACGGACTCCTGCGTCTCGGGCGGCACCGACACGAGCAACGAGACGAGCGCGAAGAACGACGAGGGCGGAACCGGCGAGGTCGGCACCCCGGTGTCCTTCACGAAGACCTCCCTCAACACCGGCTTCGTCGGCATGGCCCGTGAGCTCGACCTGTGCGGCATCCGCGACACCGCGGTCGACATGGGCGTGAAGCAGGGCAGCGGCGAGGAGCTCGAGCACAACCCGTCGTCGGTGCTCGGCACGAACTACGTCTCGCCTCTCTCGATGGCCGGCGCCTTCGCCACCATCGCCTCCGGCGGCACGACCTGCGACCCCGTCGCGATCGATCGCATCACCGACTCCGCCGGAGCCGATCAGCCGGTGCCCCCGGCGAACTGCCGCCAGTCGATCGACCGCAACGTCGCCGCCACCGCGGCCGTCGCGCTGCAGGCGACCTTCACCGGCGGCGGGACGGCCGTGGCCTCCCGCACCGGCGACGGCGTTCCGCTGATCGGCAAGACCGGCACCACCGACGACGCGAAGGCCACCTGGATGACCGGAGCGAGCACCCGCGTCGCGACCGCCGTCGGCGTGTTCAACGTGAAGGGTGACGCGAACCTGCGCCTCGGCCGCTACTCCTTCGACTCCGGATCCGCCGCCACCGCGCGCCACCGCATCTGGCCGGTCGTCATGCGCGCCGCCGACGCGACGTACGGCGGGACGGCGTTCCCGGAGGCCGACGGCTCGCTGCAGGTCGTCCCGAAGGTCGACATCCCGGATGTCGTCGGGCTCTCCTCCGCCGACGCCGAGGCCAAGCTCGAGGCGGCCGGCTTCGGCGTCGTGCAGGGCGGCACGGAGGCGAGCGACGCCGCGGTCGGGACGGTCACCCGCGCCGACCCGTCGGGCTCGGCCCCGCGCGGCACCGCGATCACCGTGTTCACCAGCTCCGGCAACCAGAAGACCGTGCCGAACGTGACGGGCCAGGACCTGGAGGCCGCGAAGAACGCCTTCGGCGCAGCCGGCTTCACGAAGATCACGCTCGCCTGCGCCGAGGACCCGAAGGCGCCCGACGCCGGCCAGGTTACCGGGCAGGAGCCGGCCGGCGGCTCCCCCGTCGCTCCGGACGCCACGCTGAAGGTGACGATCACCGCGAAGAAGTGCCCCTGACCGGCGCCTGACGGCTCGCGAGAACGCGTCCGGCCCGCGAGGATCCTCGGATCCCGCGGGCCGGACGCGTTCCTGTCGGACGACGGCGTCGGAGCCGGGCCTACTGCCCGCGGCCCCGGATCGCGCCGACGATCGCGACGGTCGCGAAGTAGACGATGAGGGCCAGCACGCCGAACGAGGCGAGCGCCCCGCTGGCCTCGGCCCAGGGCCGTCGCTCGTCCGTCATGGTGCCGGGCATGACGATGTCGAGGGCGAACATGCCCACCGCCAGGGCGAAGCAGACGAGGCTCAGCACGAGCAGCGCCCGGACCGCCTTGCCCACGGGGTCGTAGTAGCGCGGGTTCGACATCGTGCCTCCGGTTCTCGTGCTCTCGTGTCTATCCCGCCGGGACCGCTGTGGCAAGCCGTGGGGACGCGAAGACCCCCGCCCCTCCCCCTCTGCGGGCGCCGCTCACGATGACGGACAGTGCCGTCGTCACGAGCGGTGTCTCGCGGGAGGAGGAGGGACGGGGGTCGGAGCGGGACCGGCTACGCGGCCAGCGGGAGGGCGGCGGCCGAGGTCACCAGCAGCTCGCCGCCGACGGCGTCGACGCGGACAGCGCCTCCGTCGGAGACCTCGCCGCTGACGAACAGGTCGGCGATCCGGTCGTCGATGGAGCGCTGGACGAGGCGGCGCAGGGGCCGGGCGCCGTACTGCGGCTCGTAGCCGTTCTCGGCGAGCCAGTCGACGGCCGCCTCCGTCACCTCGAGCGTCACCTCGCGGGGAGCGAGGCGGGAGCGCGTGGTGTCGAGGACGATGCCGACGATCTCCCGCAGCTGCTCGCGGCCGAGGCGGCGGAACAGGACGATCTCGTCGATCCGGTTGAGGAACTCGGGGCGCATCGCCTCGCGGAGACGGCCCATGACGCGATCGCGCAGGTCCTTCTCCGAGGCGAAGCCCTCGGCCGACGCGTCGCTCTGAGCGACGAAGCCGAGCGCACCCGACCGCGAGGCCAGGAACTCCGAGCCGAGGTTCGAGGTCATGATGATCACCGTGTTGCGGAAGTCGACCGTCCGCCCCTGGCCGTCGGTCAGACGCCCGTCGTCGAGCACCTGCAGCAGCAGGTTGAACACGTCGGGGTGCGCCTTCTCGATCTCGTCGAAGAGGACCACCGAGTACGGGTTCCGGCGAACGCGCTCGGTCAGCTGACCGGCCTCGTCGTAGCCGACGTACCCGGGAGGGGCGCCGACCAGCCGCGAGACCGTGTGACGCTCGCCGAACTCGCTCATGTCGAAGCGGATGACCGACTGCTCGTCGGCGAAGAGGGAGCCCGCGAGGGTGCGCGCCAGCTCCGTCTTGCCGACACCGGTCGGGCCGAGGAAGAGGAACGAGCCGACCGGGCGCGAGGAGTCGCCGAGGCCTGTGCGGCTGCGGCGGACGGCCCGGGCGACAGCGGTGACCGCGTCGTCCTGGCCGATGACCCGCTGGTGCAGCTCGGTCTCGAGGTGCGCGAGGCGCTCGCGCTCCCCCTCCGTGAGCCGCGACACCGGGATGCCGGTGGCGCGGGCGATGACGGCCGCGATCTCGGTCTCGCCGACGACCGCCTCCGCGGGGGCGCTGCCGGTGGCCGCGTCGAGATCCGCCTGCACGGCGCTGATCTCGTCGCGGACGCGGGACGCCTCCTCGTAGTGCTCGGCCGAGACGGCCGCGTTCTTGTCGGCCTCCAGGGTCGCCAGACGCTCGAGCAGAGCTCCGGTGTCGACGCCGGCTCCGAGGCGGAGGCGGAGGCGCGCGCCGGCCTGGTCGATCAGGTCGATCGCCTTGTCGGGCAGCACGCGGTCGGTGAGGTACCGGGCCGAGAGCTCGACGGAGGCGCGGAGTGCCTCGTCCGTGAAGCGCACGCGGTGGTGCTCCTCGTAGGCGGGGCGCAGGCCGTGCAGGATGGCGACCGCGTCCTCGATGCCGGGCTCGCCGACGCGGACCGGCTGGAAGCGCCGCTCCAGTGCCGGGTCCTTCTCGATGGTGCGGTACTCCTTGAGCGTGGTGGCGCCGACGAGGTGCAGCTCGCCCCGGGCCAGACGCGGCTTGAGGATGTTGCCCGCGTCCATGCCGCCCTCGCCGCCGCCGCCCGCACCGACCACGGTGTGGACCTCGTCGATGAAGACGATCAGCTCGCCGGAGTGCGCCGCGATCTCGTCCATGGTGCCGGTGAGGCGCTCCTCGAAGTCGCCGCGGTAGCGGGTGCCGGCCAGCATGCCGGGGAGGTCGAGCGAGATCACGCGCTTGCCGCGCAGCTGCTCGGGGACCTCCTCCGCCACGATCGCGCGGGCCAGGCCCTCGACGATCGCGGTCTTGCCGACGCCGGCCTCGCCGACGAGCACCGGGTTGTTCTTGGTGCGGCGGCTGAGGATCTCGACGGTCTGCTCGATCTCGTCGGCGCGCCCGATGACCGGGTCGAGCCGGCCCTCGCGGGCGAGAGCGGTGAGGTCGGTGCCGAACTTGTCGAGCATCGGAGTGTCGGAGGCGGGCTGTCCCGCCTCCTGCTGCTGCGGGGCCTCGGTCTCGCGCATGCCCTGGGTGAGGGCCTCGGCGGTGACGCCGGCGCGGGCGAGGACCTGCCCGGCGGGGGCGTCCTGACCGAGCACGAGCGCGAAGAAGAGGTGCTCGGGCTCGATGTAGGTCGAACCGCTGGAGCGGGCGACCTGGTAGGCGTGGAACAGCGCGCGCTGCGCGCTGGGGGTGATGGTGGCCGCGTTCTGCGAGGCGTGGGCCTCGTCGGCCTGCGGGAGGCGCGCCTCCGCGGCGGTGGCGATGGCGGCGGGGTCGACGCCGATGCGGCGCACGGCCTGCGAGACGGTCTCGTCGTCGATGAGCACGCGGAGCACGTGCAGGGCGTCGAGCTCGGTCTGGCCGCGCTCGAGGGCGAAGCGTCCTGCGGACTGCAGGATGTCGCGGGTACGGGCGGTGAGGAATCGGCTGAGGTCGATCGACCGCGCCGCGCGGGCGCGCTCACCGTCGAGGTAGCGGGCGAGGAAGTCGTCGAACGAGCTCGCTCCGGCCTCGCTGTAGTTGTCGGGCACCTGTCCTCCTGAGGAAGTTGAGTCGGTTACGCTCAAGTTCAACGCAGGGGTGCCGTTCCTATTCCCGCCTCTCTCCCGCGAGATGCCGCTTCGGTCCGCGACGGGCGTACGACCGGCGTCTCGCGGGGACGGGAAGAGGCACGGACTCCGGGGAGTCCGTGCCTCTCTGCGCCGACGCGCATTTCCTCCGGGGTGGGAGCTCTAGGGGACGAGGTAGCCCGCCGCGCGGAACAGCTCGTACCACTCCGGCCGCGTGAGCGGCAGATCGGAGCCGAGGGCCGCATCGCGCACGCGCTGCTCATTGGTCGTGCCGAGCACGACCTGCATGCCCGCCGGGTGGCGGGTGATCCAGGCGGTGGCCACGGCGATCGCCGGGACCCCGTACGTCGCTGCGAGCCGGTCGATGACGGCGTTCAGCTCGGGGTAGGCCGGGTTGTCGAGGAAGACGCCGGTGAAGAACCCCGCCTGGAAGGGCGACCAGGCCTGCACGGTGATGTCGTTCAGGCGGCAGTAGTCGAGGATGCCGGCGTCGCGCATGACGGACTGGTCCTCGCCGACCATGTTGGAGGCGACGCCCTGCGCGATCAGCGGCGCATGGGTGATCGAGAGCTGCAGCTGGTTCGCCACGATCGGCTGGTTCAGCGACTTCTTCAGCAGCTCGATCTGGTACGGCGTCTGGTTCGAGACGCCGAAGTGCTTCACCTTGCCGGACGCGTGCAGCTCGTCGAACGCGCGGGCCACCTCATCGGGCTCGACGAGCGCGTCGGGCCGGTGCAGGAGCAGCACGTCGACGTAGTCGGTGCGCAGCGCCTTCAGCGAGCCCTCGACCGAGGCGATGAGGTGCTCGTACGAGAAGTCGAAGTAGGGGCCGTCCGGGACGATGCCCGCCTTGGTCTGCAGGACGACCTGCTCGCGCTCCGACGGGGTCAGCGCCATCGCCTCGGCGAAGCGCTCCTCGCAGCGGTGCAGCTCGCCGCCGTACACGTCGGCGTGGTCGAAGAAGTCGATGCCGGAGTCGCGGGCGGCGCCGACGAGGCCGCGGATCGCCTCGTCGCTCATCTCGGGGATGCGCATGAGGCCGAGGACGACGTTCGGGGAGTCGACACCGGAGGTGCCGAGGGGGACGTGCTTCACAGGGAGTGCTCCTTCGTTGGATACCTCGTCCACGGTAGGCGCCCCGCCTGGGCGCCGTCCAACAGGAGGTGCTGGTGCGATTCATCCGGTGGAGTGGTGAATCGGCGGAGTGGTCGGCTGGGCGGCGGTGCACCCCGTGCTCGACGGCTTCCCCCGGGTGCTGATGCGCCTGGCCCTCTGAGGCGCGCACGACGGCCGCTCCGGCCCCGCTCCGCGAGACACCGACGTGCCGCGCGAGGCGCCGCCGGGAGGACGGCGCCTCGGCGACAGGGCGGTGCCTCGGCGGGCGCGGCGACCGGGCGCTCGCCCGCCGCCCGGAGACGAGGAACGGCCCCTCACCCGCGAGGGGAGGGGCCGTTCGCCGTGGAGGCCGGGACGTGGTGTCGACGCCTAGAAGTCCCAGTCCTCGTCCTCGGTGTTCACGGCCTTGCCGATCACGTAGGAGGAGCCGGAGCCCGAGAAGAAGTCGTGGTTCTCGTCCGCGTTGGGCGAGAGGGCCGACAGGATCGCGGGGTTCACATCGGTGACCTGCTTGGGGAACATCGGCTCGTAGCCGAGGTTCATCAGCGCCTTGTTCGCGTTGTAGTGCAGGAACTTCTTGACGTCCTCGGTCAGGCCGAGCTGGTCGTAGAGGTCCTGCGTGTACTGCGCCTCGTTGTCGTAGAGCTCGTAGAGCAGCGAGAACGTGTAGTCCTTGATCTCGTCGCGCTTGGCCTGGTCGACCCGCTCGAGTCCCTTCTGGAACTTGTAGCCGATGTAGTAGCCGTGCACGGCCTCGTCGCGGATGATCAGGCGCACGAGGTCGGCCGTGTTGGTGAGCTTGGCGCGCGAGGACCAGTACATCGGCAGGTAGAAGCCCGAGTAGAAGAGGAACGACTCCAGCAGCGTGGAGGCGACCTTCCGCTTCAGCGGGTCGTCGCCGCGGTAGTAGTCCATCACGATGGACGCCTTCTTCTGCAGGTTCGGGTTCTCCATCGACCAGCGGAAGGCCTCGTCGATGTCCTGGGTGTTCGACAGGGTCGAGAACACCGAGGAGTACGACTTGGCGTGGACCGACTCCATGAACGCGATGTTCGTGTAGACGGCCTCCTCGTGAGGCGTGATCGCGTCCGGGATGAGCGAGACGGCGCCGACGGTGCCCTGCACGGTGTCGAGCAGGGTGAGCCCGGTGAACACGCGCATGGTGAGCTGCTGCTCCTGGTGCGTGAGCGTGTTCCACGACTGGATGTCGTTCGACAGCGGGACCTTCTCGGGCAGCCAGAAGTTGCTCGTGAGGCGGTTCCACACCTCGACGTCCTTGTCGTCCTGGATCCGGTTCCAGTTGATCGCCTGGACGGAGTCGACGAGCTTGAGCTTCTCGGGGGGAGTCATGATTCCTTCTCGCTGCTGCGGATGGGTCGTGCGGAGGGGGGTGGGGCTGCGTGCTCTAGAGCATGCACGAGACGCACTGGTCGAGCTCGGTGCCCTCGAGCGCCAGCTGACGGATGCGGATGTAGTAGATCGTCTTGATGCCCTTGCGCCAGGCGTAGATCTGGGCGCGGTTGACGTCGCGGGTGGTCGCCGTGTCCTTGAAGAAGAGCGTGAGCGAGAGGCCCTGGTCGACGTGCTGCGTGGCGGCGGCGTAGGTGTCGATGATCTTCTCGTAGCCGATCTCGTACGCGTCCTGGTAGTACTCCAGGTTGTCGTTCGTCATGAACGGCGCCGGGTAGTAGACGCGGCCGAGCTTGCCCTCCTTGCGGATCTCGATCTTCGACGCGATCGGGTGGATCGAGGACGTCGAGTTGTTGATGTACGAGATCGAGCCGGTCGGCGGGACGGCCTGCAGGTTCTGGTTGTAGATGCCGTGCTCCATGACCGAGGCCTTGAGCGCACGCCAGTCGTCCTGGGTGGGGACCGCGATGCCCGAGTCGGCGAAGAGGCGGGAGACGCGCTCGGTGGCCGGCGCCCACTCCTTCTCCGTGTAGGTGTCGAAGAACTCGCCCGAGGCGTACTTCGAGTCGGCGAAGCCCTCGAAGGTGGTGCCGCGCTCGATGGAGAGGTTGTTGGAGGCGCGCAGGGCGTGGAACAGCACCGAGTAGAAGTAGATGTTGGTGAAGTCGATGCCCTCCTCGGATCCGTAGTGGATCCGCTCGCGGGCGAGGTAGCCGTGCAGGTTCATCTGGCCGAGGCCGATGGCGTGCGACTTGTCGTTGCCGTCCTCGATCGAGCGGACCGAGGTGATGTGCGACTGGTCGGACACCGAGGTGAGGCCGCGGATCGCGGTCTCGATGGTGCGGCCGAAGTCGGGCGAGTCCATCGTCAGCGCGATGTTCAGCGAGCCGAGGTTGCAGGAGATGTCCTTGCCGATCTGCGCGTAGGAGAGGTCCTCGTTGTAGGTCGTCGGAGTGTTGACCTGGAGGATCTCGGAGCAGAGGTTGGACATGTTGATGCGGCCCTTGATCGGGTTCGCCTGGTTCACCGTGTCCTCGAACACGATGTAGGGGTAGCCCGACTCGAACTGGATCTCGGCGATGGTCTGGAAGAACTCGCGCGCCGAGATCTTGGTCTTCTTGATGCGCGGGTCGTCGACCATCTCGCGGTACTTCTCCGAGAGGGAGATGTCGCCGAAGGGGATGCCGTAGACGCGCTCGACGTCGTAGGGCGAGAAGAGGTACATGTCCTCGTTGTTCTTCGCGAGCTCGAACGTGATGTCGGGCACGACGACGCCGAGGGAGAGCGTCTTGATGCGGATCTTCTCGTCGGCGTTCTCGCGCTTGGTGTCGAGGAAGCGGAGGATGTCGGGGTGGTGCGCCGAGAGGTACACCGCTCCCGCGCCCTGGCGCGCGCCGAGCTGGTTGGCGTAGCTGAAGCTGTCCTCGAGGAGCTTCATCACGGGGATGATGCCCGAGGACTGGTTCTCGATCTGCTTGATCGGGGCGCCGGCCTCGCGGATGTTCGAGAGCGAGAGGGCGACGCCGCCGCCGCGCTTGGAGAGCTGGAGCGCGGAGTTGATGCCGCGGGCGATCGACTCCATGTTGTCCTCGATGCGCAGCAGGAAGCAGGAGACGAGCTCGCCGCGCTGTGCCTTGCCTGTGTTGAGGAAGGTCGGGGTCGCGGGCTGGAAGCGGCCGGCGACGATCTCCTCGACGAGGGCGGTCGCGAGCGTCTCGTCGCCCTGGGCGAGGCCGAGGGCGGTCATCACGACGCGGTCCTCGAAGCGCTCGAGGTAGCGCTTCCCGTCGAACGTCTTGAGCGTGTACGAGGTGTAGTACTTGAACGCGCCGAGGAAGGTCGCGAAGCGGAACTTCTTCGAGTACGCCAGGTCGTTGAGCTGCTGGATGAACTCGAACGAGTACTGGTCGAGCACGGCCTGCTCGTAGTACTCCTTCTCGACCAGGTAGTCGAGGCGCTCCTTGAGCGTGTGGAAGAACACCGTGTTCTGGTTGACGTGCTGCAGGAAGAACTCGCGAGCGGCCTCGCGGTCCTTGTCGAACTGGATCTCTCCGTTCGGGCCGTAGAGGTTCAGCATCGCGTTGAGCGAGTGGTAGTCCATCTGTGCGGCGTCGCGGGGAGCGTCGATCACTGCTGCGTCCAAAACGTGTCCAATCCTTCGTCGACGGCGCGGACGTCGTCGGGTGTTCCGAATACTTCGAATCGATAGAGGTGCGGCACCTCGCACTTGCGGGCGATGATGTCGCCGGCGAGGCAGTACGCCTCGCCGAAGTTCGTGTTGCCGGCGCCGATGACGCCGCGGATCAGGGAGCGGTTGCACGGATCGTTGAGGAACCGGATGACCTGCTTGGGGACCGCTCCCCCGCCGTTGCCGCCGCCGTAGGTGGGGAGGACGAGCACGTACGGCTCGTGGACGTGGAGCGTGTCGAGGGCGGCTCCGTCGCGGCGGGCGTGGAGCGGGATGCGCTGCGCCGGCCGTCCGAGCTTCTCGATGAACCGGTGCGTGTTCCCCGAGCTGCTGGAGAAGTACACGAGCCCGCTCATCCTTCGGCCCCTCTCCCCGTCAGCTGCTGTTCTCGGTCCCGCCTCTGAGGCGGCTGCGCGGTGAGCCGCAAGGCGGAGGAGGAAGCCGCAGCGGCGCTACGGCGCCCGCCGACGACGTCGCGGATCGCCGTCCGTGCGCCTCAGAGGGTCGCGATCTTGTCGGGGCGGAAGCCGGACCAGTGGTCGTCGTCCGTGATGACGACCGGCGCCTGGAGGTAGCCGAGGGCCTTGACGGCCTCGAGGGCCTTCTCGTCCACGGAGAGGTCGAACACCTCGTAGTCGATGCCCTTGCTGTCGAGGGCGCGGTACGTCGCGGTGCACTGGACGCAGGAGGGCTTGGTGTAGACCGTCACAGCCATGGGTGTCGCCTTTCGGAGGGGGTGTCCCGGTGCCGCTCCCCGACCGGCGGCTCGCGATGCGGGCGGGGTCGGAGGGTGGTCCGGGTGAGTTCTGGGTGCCGGTGGGGCTCTCGCTCCGACCTGCTCAGCAATACTACATATAGGGGGCGGGCCGGTGTCAGCCCACTAGACGTAGTAGTTACAGCCGTGTAGTTATCCACCGGTTCCTCCCCCGTTCATCCACAGGCCGGAGCCCGTGGAACCGCGGAAGGACGCGGATCCGGACGAACCATCCACAGGTGTGGACAGAAGGATCCCGTTCACTGTGTACAACGCGCCACGGCGTGTCGGCATGCCCGACCGGTGGGGTCCGCGCGGCGGCTCGACCACAAGATGTGGTGGTCGGATCGCATCTCGGGGCATGCCCGGACGGTACGCCCGACCACCGACACCGCGAACGGTCAGAGGAGCTGCGCGGCCCACTCCCGGGCGACGGCGCGCAGGTGCGGGAACGGGTCCGCGAGGGCCGCGGACGAGGAGCCCGCCGCCTCCGTCAGCGACACCGCAGCGGTGAAGCCGGGAGTCGGCCCCGCGATCGCCCCGGCGACGAGGAGCGTCCGCGCCCCGGCCGCCTCGGCGAGCGCGAGGACGTGCACCGGGACCTTGCCGGCGGCGGACTGCGCGTCGAAGCGCCCCTCCCCCGTGATGACGACGTCCGTGCCCGCGAGGAGCGCCGGGAGCCCGATCGCCCGTCCGACGGCGTCGGCGCCGGAGGTCGGGCGCGCGCCCCAGGCGAGCAGCCCGAAGCCCGTCCCGCCCGCCGCCCCGGAGCCCGGCGCATCGGGATCCGCGTCCAGGTGCGCAGCGAGACGGCGGAGGCCGCTCTCGAGGAGGAGGACGTCCTCGGGGCCGGCCCCCTTCTGCGGTCCGAAGACGCGGGCCGCCCCGGAGTCGCCGAGCAGCGGGGTCGCGACGTCGCTGAGCACGACCGCGCCTCCGGGCGGCAGAGGACGCAGCGCGCGGAGGTCGGCGGCGGCGAGCGCGGGCAGCGCACCGCCTCCCTCGCCGAGGTCGCGGCCGGAGGCGGTGGAGAAGCGTGCGCCGAGCTCGCGGAGCGCGCCGACTCCGCCGTCGGTCGAGGCGCTGCCGCCGATCGCCAGCAGAAGGGCGTGCGCCCCCGCGTCGAGGGCGGCGGCGATCGCGCGGCCGAAGCCGCGCGTGTGCGCGGTGAGCGGTCGGAGCGGGTCGAGCAGCGTGATGCCGCTCGTGGAGGCGAGCTCCACGACGGCTGTCCCGTCGGGGAGCAGCAGCCACCAGGCGCGGACCGGCCGGTCGTCCGGGCCGGGCACGACGACCGGCCGCCGCTGCGAACCCGGGACCGCGAGCGCGAAGGCCTCGACCGTGCCCTCTCCCCCGTCGGCCATCGGCGCGAGGACGATCTCGTCCCCCGCGCGCGCAGCGCTCCAGCCCTCGGCGATCGCCCGTGCGACCTCGACCGCGCTCGCCGACCCCTTGAAGGAGTCGGGCGCGACGACGACCCTCAGCCTGCCCACGCGCTCAGTGTGGCACCGCGCCGCCGCTCAGAGCGGGGTCGCGAGCCGGTAGCCGCGCTTGATCACCGTCGCCACGAGCCGCGGTTCGGGGAGGGCCTGACGGAGGCGGCTGACAGCGACGTCGACCGCGTGGTCGTCGAGAACCTCCGGCGCGGAGGCCGCGAGGACGTGACGCGCGACGGTCGCGCCCTCGGCGGCGACGAGAGTCCGGAACAGCGCGAGCGCGACCGGGGTCAGCGCCACCCGGGTCCCGGCCAGGACGGCGTGCCGGCCTCGGAGCTCGAGAGTGCCGAAGGCCGTCTCGATGCGGGGCGACGCCTGCTCGAGGTGCTCGCAGGTCAGGCGGATGAGCGCGCCCATCCGGAACCGGTCCGGCACGACCGGGAGGATCCCTGCCTCGACCAGGGGTGCTGCGGTCACGGGGCCGACGGCGGCGGCGACCACCGTCTCGCGGAAGGCCGCCTGCAGGTCGTCGAGGCGGCCCGCGGCCTCCGCGACCGTGAAGAGCGCCTCCACCGCCGGCGCGCTGGTGAAGGTGACGGCGTCGATGCCCCCTCCGCAGACCGCGTCGATCAGCCGCAGCACCCGGGCGGAGTCCTCGTGCACGCTCCAGCGGTAGGGCGCGGCCGTGAGCACCCGGGCGCCGGCGTCGCGGAGACGCTGCAGCTGAGCCGGGTCGGTGAATCCGTGCAGCTGCACCGCGATCGTGCGGCCGGCGACGCCCTCGCGCAGAGCCAGGTCGACCAGGGAGGTGGTCGTCTCGCGCTCGCTCATCCCGTGGTCGTCGAGACCCGCCGCACGGATCGCTCCGCGCGCCTTGGGTCCTCGGACGAGGATCCGCGCGGAGGACAGCGCGTCGGCCAGCTCGATCCCCGCGGCGTCCGCGGCCTCGAGCCAGCGCCGCAGGCCGTAGGAGGTGGTGGCGAGGAGCACGTCGGGACGGGCGGCGACGATGGCGCGGGTCTCCTCCTCGAGCGCGCCCTCGGTGTCGACGCCGCGCATGCGGATGGTGGGGGCATGCGTGACGGCGGCACCGCGGCGCTCGAACGCGGCGATCAGGTCCTCGGAGCGGCGGTCGGAGGTGACCCCGATGCGGAAGCCGTCCAGCTGGTCGGGTCGGAACCCCACGGCGGCGTCGGGATCGGTGCCGGTCATGCTCGGCCCCCTCGGGGTCTCACGCGGTCAGTGCATCGACCGCTCGGGCGATGCTCTCGGGGTCCCCCGCATCATGGCACGCGGCCTGCCGGACCACCTCGCCGATGACGATCACGGCGGGCGAGCGCGGTGCCAGCTCGGCGAGCAGGCCGAGCACTCCGCCGACCGACGAGACCGTCGTGCGCTGGTCGCGCGACCAGCCCCGCTCGACGATCGCGAGGGGCGTGTCGGCGCGCATCCCCGCGCGCTGCAGCCCGGCGACGAGGTGCGGGAGGGTGTTCACGCCCATCAGCACCACGATCGTCCCGCCCAGCCCGGCCAGATGGCCGAGCTCCTGCTCGCTGAACGGCGCATGGCCCGAGACCACGGTGAAGGCCCTGCTGACCTCGCGGTGGGTGACCGGGATCCCGGCGGCGGCGGGCACCGAGATCGCGCTGGTCACTCCGGGGACGACCGTGGAGCCGACGCCGGCCAGCCGGCACGCGCGCACCTCCTCCGACCCGCGGCCGAACACGAACGGATCGCCGCCCTTCAGGCGCACGACGTCCAGACCCGCGAGGGCCCGCTCGATCATCAGCCGCTCGATCTCGTGCTGCGGCACCGCATGATGACCCGGCGTCTTGCCGACGTCGATCAGCTCGGCGCCGGGCGCCCACTCGGCCAGGCCCTCGTGCGGACCGAGCCGGTCGTAGAGCACCACGTCCGCGTCGCGGAGGGCGCGGCGGGCGGCGAGGGTCATCAGATCCGGATCGCCGGGGCCGCCGCCGACGATGCTGACGTGCCCGACCGGCCGGGTCGGCGCGGGGGCCTCGTCGACGATCCAGGGGCAGAGCTCGGCCGCCACCGCTCGGAGCGGTGCCGGCCCCTCCACCCACACGATCAGGGCCGTTGGCGCCGGGGTGAGCGCGTCCTCCGCCTCGCGCCGCTCGACGAGTGCGCCGGCGGCTCGGTAGCGGGCGAGCACGCGGCGGGTCCCGGGGGCGGTGCCGATCACGAGCACGCGGCGTCCGGCGAGGTCGAGGGAGAGCTGCATCACGAGTCCGATCCGATCCCGGCAGGACCGACGGGGATCCTCGGCCCCGCGACCAGCACGGGTCCGTCCGGTCTCTCGTCCCGGCCGGCGGGCCGGACCTGCCCGCGCTCGCGCACGGTCGCGACGCGCGGATCCGCGGTGTCCGGGGCGTTCACGAAGGAGCGGAAGCGGCGGAGCCGGTCGGGATCGGCGAGGGTCGCCGCCCACTCGTCGACGTAGGTGTCGACGTGCGTGGCCATGGCGGCCTCCAGCTCAGCGGCGATGCCGAGCGAGTCCTCGCAGACCACCTCGCGCACGTGCTCGAGTCCGCCGGGGAGCTCCTCCTGCCAGCGTGCGGTCCGCTGGAGCCGCTCGGCCGTCCGCACGTAGTACATGACGTAGCGGTCGATGTAGCGCACCAGGGTCTCGTCGTCGAGGTCCTGCGCGAGCAGCTGGGCGTGCGCCGGCTGGTAGCCGCCGTTGCCGCCGACGTAGAGGTTCCAGCCGAGGTCGCTCGCGATGACGCCGATGTCCTTCCCCCGCGCCTCGGCGCACTCGCGGGCGCAGCCGCTGACCCCGAGCTTGAACTTGTGCGGCGAGCGGAGACCCCGGTACCGCTCCTCGAGGAAGACCGCCATCCCGACCGCGTCCTGGACTCCGAAGCGGCACCAGGTCGATCCGACGCACGACTTGACCGTGCGCAGCGACTTGCCGTACGCCTGACCCGACTCGAAGCCGGCGTCGACGAGGAGGCGCCAGATCTCGGGCAGCTGCTCGAGGCGGGCGCCGAACATGTCGATCCGCTGCCCGCCGGTGATCTTCGTGTAGAGGCCGTACTGCTCGGCGACCTCGGCGATCACCTTGAGCTTCGCCGGCGTGATCTCGCCCCCGGGGATCCGCGGGACGACGGAGTAGGTGCCGTCCTTCTGCATGTTGGCCAGGGCGCGGTCGTTGGTGTCCTGCAGCGGCGCCTGGCCGCCGTCGAGGATGTAGGCGTTCGTCTGGGTGGCGAGGACGGAGGCGATCACCGGCTTGCACACGTCGCAGCCCAGCCCGGAGCCGAAGCGCTCCATCACCTGCTCGGCCGAGTGCAGCCCGAGGATGCGGACCGACTCGAACAGCTCGCTGCGGCTGAGCGCCACGTGCTCGCAGAGGGCGCGGGAGACCTCGACGCCCGCACGGATCAGCTCCGTGTCGAGCAGCTTCTTCACCAGGGGCACGCACGATCCGCACTGGGTGCCCGCGCGGGTGCAGGCCTTGAGCGGCCCCAGCTCGGTGCACCCCTCGCCGATCGCGTGGCGGACCTCGCCGACCGAGACGTTGTTGCACGAGCAGACCTGGGCGTCGTCCGGAAGGTCGCCCGAGGGCGCCTCCGCCCCCGCCGCCGCGAGGTAGGCGCCGGGCTCGGCCGGCAGCTCGCGCCCCAGCAGCGGGCGGAGGGAGGAGTAGGGGCCCGCGTCGCCGACGAACATCCCGCCGAGCAGCGTGCGCGCATCGTCCGAGACGACGACCTTCTGGTAGAGACCGCGGGCCGGATCGGCGTAGACGACCTCGAGCGCTCCCTCCGTGGTGCCGAGGGCGTCGCCGAAGCTGGCGACCTCCACGCCCGAGAGCTTGAGCTTGGTGGCGTCGTCGACCCCCGGGAAGGTCGCGTCGCCGCCGAGGATCCGGTCGGCGACCACCTCCGCCATCGCGTTGGCGGGTGCGACGAGCCCGACCGTACGGCCGGCGATCGCGGCGACCTCGCCGATGGCCCAGACTCCCGCCCTGCTGGTGCGGCAGGCCTCGTCGACGACCACGCCTCCGCGCGGTGCGACCTCGATCCCGACCGCTCGGGCGAGCTCGTCGCGCGCCGTGATCCCGATGGAGAAGACCACGAGATCGGCGCTGATGCTGCTGCCGTCGGTCAGCGCGACGCCGAGCACCGTCCCCGTCGGCGAGGTGAGGATCCCGGTGGGCCGGTTGCCGAGGTGCAGCGCGATCCCCTGCGCCGAGATGATGCGGCCGAGGGCCTGCCCGGCGCCCTCGTCGAGCTGCGCGCTCATCAGCCAGCGGCCGGAGTGGACGAGGGCGGTGCGCGCACCGAGACGGTGCGCGCCTCCCGCCGCCTCGAGGCCGAGCAGACCGCCGCCGACCACGACCACGATCGCGGGGCGGCCGCGCCGAGCGCGGAACGCGGCGAGCTCGGCGACGAGCCCGTCCACGTCCTCGAGCGTGCGGTAGACGCGGCCGTGCTCGGCGCCCTCGATCGGCGGGACCGTGGCGGAGGAGCCCGTCGCCAGGACGATCTCGTCGCCCTCGAGGGAGCGGCCGTCCGCGAGCTCGACGCGCAGGCGGTCGGGATCGATCGCGACGACACGGGAGGAGGTGATCAGCCGCGCCGACTCCCACAGAGCGCCGTCGCCCAGAGTCAGGTCGTGCTCGCCGTCGAGGCGCTTCGAGAGTGCGACGCGGTCGTAGGGACGGTGCACCTCCTCGCCGAGGACGGTGATCTCCAGCGCCTGGTCGCCGGCCCGGGCGACGAGCGCGTCGACCAGGCGGTGCGCGGCGGGTCCCGCTCCGACGACGAGCACGCGTCGGGGCCGGGCGGCGGGGTTCGCTCCAGGAGTCATGACGTCCACCGTAGGGACGGCCCGTTTCCCCGCCGTTGCCCCGGTGTAACAGCGTGTGACGCGCGCCTCTCGGCGAGCGCCGCAGGCCGTGAGGGCTTCGTTACGCCCGTGACACCGGAGGCGCGCTCGCACGAAACGCGCGATCCCTACCGTTGCCTCATCGCGTCCGACCGGATGCGGTGGCCCACCCGCAGGAAGAAGGCGCAGCGATGACCCTCCTCGATCGGCTCGCCCCCGCGACCGCCACCACCTGGGTGCCGGTCTGCGCCGTCGGCGACCTCGAGCCGCTCTGGGGCGAGGCCGCCCTGGTCGGCGGTGTGCAGCTCGCCCTGTTCCTCCTGCCCGACGGGCGGGTGCGGGCCGTCTCGAACCTCGACCCCGCGACCGGCGCGGCCGTGCTCTCGCGCGGCATCGTCGGCTCGCGTCTGGTCGACGGGGTGCAGCGGCCCACGATCGCCTCCCCCCTGCACAAGGACGTCTTCGACCTCGAGACCGGCGCCTGCTTCACACGAGCGGAGCTGCACCTCGCCACCTGGCAGGTGCGCGAGAGCGACGGCACGATCGAGGTCGCCCAGCGGACCGCTCTGGTCGCCGCGTCCCACGGGACCTCCGACGACGACGGGAGGCGTGCCGTCGCCGCGCTGGTCGAGGCGGTCCGCCGGGCCAACCCGGCGCTGGACGTGCTCGACTCCTTCGTCGACGTGCAGCAGCCCGACGTCCCCGCGACCCTGGGCTCTCTCGAGCCGGGTCGGCCGGCGGTGGTCGTGCCGCTGCTGCTCTCGGCCGGCTACCACGTGCACGTCGACCTCGCCGAGGCCGCGGCGGAGGCGGAGCGGCCGGTGCGGGTCTCGGGCGCGCTCGGACCCGATCCCCGCCTGGCGCGCGTGCTCGCCCGCCGGCTCCACGAGGCAGGGCTCGACGACGGCGACCGCGTCGTGCTCGCCGCTGCCGGCTCGAGCGACGCCGGTGCCGTCGCGGACTGCTGGACCACCGGCCGCCTCCTCGCCGCCGAGCTCGGCCGCGAGGTGAGCACCTCGTTCATCTCGGCCGCCGAGCCGCGGATCGCGGAGGCGGTCGCCGCCGAGCGCGCCGCCCACCCCGGCGCGCGCGTCGTGGTCGCCACCTACCTGCTCGCGCCCGGCTACTTCGCCGGCCTGGCCGCCTCCGCGGGGGCCGACCTCGCCTCCGCTCCCCTCCTCACCGCCGTCGATCCGCCCGCCCGCGAGCTGGTCGACATCGTCTCGGAGCTGTTCGGGCGCAACGCCTGACGCCTCCTCCCCGCACCACCACCGCTCCACCTCCCCGTCCCGAGCGCGCCCTCGCGCGCGCCGCCCACCCTCCGGAGGACCACGATGACTGCTGCACCCCCGACCACCGTCCCCACGACCGCCGCCACTTCCACCGGCATCATCCGACGGCCGGGCCGCTGGATCGACGGCTGGAACCCCGAGGACCCCGCCCAGTGGGAGGCGGAGGGACGCTCCGTCGCCGCCCGCAACCTGAGGTGGTCGATCTTCGCCGAGTTCCTCGGCTTCGTCGTCTGGCAGCTCTGGTCGGTCGTCGTCGTCTCGCTGCCGGCGGCCGGATTCGCCTTCGACACCGGGCAGATCTTCTGGCTCATCTCGATGCCGAGCCTCGTCGGCGCCACCCTCCGGATCCCGTACACGTTCATGGTCCCCCGCTTCGGCGGCCGCAACTGGACGATCGTGTCGGCGGGCCTCCTGCTGATCCCGAGCGTAGGACTCGGCATCGCGGTCTCGAATCCGGAGACCCCGTTCGGCGTCATGCTCCTGGTGGCCGCGCTCGCCGGCTTCGGCGGCGGCAACTTCGCCAGCTCGATGGCGAACATCACCTTCTTCTACCCGCACGCGCAGAAGGGCTGGGCTCTGGGGCTCAACGCCGCGGGCGGCAACCTGGGCGCCTCCGTCGCGCAGCTCGTCGTGCCGATCGCGATCACCGTCGGCGCCGCGGCCACGCTGAACCTGCCGATCGCCGGCTTCCTCTGGGTCCCCCTGATCGTCGTGGCGATGATCGGCGCCGCCAAGCGCATGGACAACCTCTCGACCGCGAAGTCCGACGTCGCCGCCTCCCTCGCCGCGCTCCGCGAGCCGCACCTCTGGCTGCTGGCCGTGCTCTACATCGGCACCTTCGGGTCCTTCATCGGATTCGCCGGCGTGTTCCCGAAGCTCATCGCCGACACCTTCCCCGAGTTCTCCGGCTTCGCCGTCGGCTCGGCGACGGTCGGCCTCGCGTTCCTCGGCTCCCTGGTGGGCTCGCTGTCCCGCCCCTCCGGCGGCCGTCTGGCCGACCGCTTCGGCGGAGCGCCTGTCACGGTCCTCGCCTTCGTCGCCATGGGCGCCGGGATCCTCGGCGTGATCGCGACACTGCCGCTCGGCAGCTTCTGGCTCTTCCTCGCCTGCTTCCTCGTGCTCTTCTCGGCGGCCGGTATCGGCAACGGCGCGACCTACCGCATGATCCCCACGGTGTTCGCCCTCCGCGCCCGCCAGCGCGGCGACGACGGCATCGGCGCCCAGCGCACGTCCGCCGCGGCGCTCGGCCTGATCTCGGCGATCGGCGCCTACGGCGGCTTCGTGATCCCCCAGCTGCTCGGCTTCTCCAAGACCGAGTTCGGCGACTACACCACGGCGCTGGGCTGGTTCGTCGGCGCCTATGCGGTGATGCTCGCGATCACGGCCGGCGTCTACCTCCGCCTCGCCGCGAAGACGGGGACCCGGATCTGACGATGAGCGCACCCGCCCCGACCGACTCCCACTGCCCGTACTGCGCCCTGCAGTGCGCGATGACGCTGACACCCGCGGCGGGCCCCGTGCCCCTGGCGGTCGAGGGAAGGGAGTTCCCGACGAACCGGGGCGGGCTCTGCGCCAAGGGCTGGACCTCCGCCGAGCTGCTGGCGAGCGGACAGCGGCTGGTCTCCCCGCTGCTGCGCGGTGCCGACGGCGTCCTCGCGGAGGCGTCGTGGGAGGAGGCGCTCGACGCGGTCGCCGGGGCGGTGCGCGGCGTCCGGGAGCGGCACGGCGCCGACGCGGTGGCCGTCTTCGGCGGCGGGGGCCTCACCAATGAGAAGGCCTACCAGCTCGGGAAGTTCGCTCGGATCGCTCTCGGCACCTCCCGGATCGACTACAACGGCCGCTTCTGCATGTCCTCGGCCGCGGCGGCCGGCAACCGCGCCTTCGGCGTCGATCGCGGACTGCCGTTCCCGGTGTCCGATCTCGACGACGCCGACACGATCCTGCTCCTGGGCTCGAACGTCGCCGCGACGATGCCGCCGCTGCTCGCCCACTTCGCCGGTGCCCGCTCGCGGGGCGGCCTGGTGGTCGTCGACCCGCGCCGCTCGGCCACCGCGCGGCTGACGGAGGACGGCGCCGGCACGCATCTGCAGCCCGCCCCCGGGACGGATCTGCCGCTCCTGCTCGGGCTGATCCACCTGGTCTTCGCCGAGGGCCTCGCCGACACCGCCTACCTCGCCGCGCGCACGACCGGCGTCGAGGCCCTGCGCCGCAGCGTCTCGTCGTGGTGGCCGGAGCGTACCTCCGCGGTCACGGGCGTGCCGACCTCGCTCCTCCGCTCCCTGGCGCGCCGGCTCGCCGAGGGGCGGTCGTTCGTGCTGACCGGCCGCGGGGTCGAGCAGCACGTCGACGGCACCGACACCGCGACCGCCGCGATCAACCTCGCTCTCGTGCTCGGCCTGGTGGGCCGCGAGGGGTCGGGGTACGGCACGCTCACCGGTCAGGGCAACGGCCAGGGCGGACGCGAGCACGGCCAGAAGGCCGATCAGCTCCCGGGGTACCGCTCCATCCGCGATCCGGAGGCGCGGCGCCACGTCGCCGCCGTCTGGGACGTGACGCCCGAATCGATCCCGGGCCCAGGGCTGCCCGCCACCGCCCTGCTCGCCGAGCTCGGACGCTCCGTGAACTGCCTGCTGGTGCACAGCTCCAACGTGGTCGTCTCGGCCCCGGACGCCGACGCCGTCCGCGCCGGGCTCGAGGCCCTGGACACGCTGGTCGTCTGCGACTTCTTCCTCTCCGAGACCGCCGCGCTGGCCGATGTGGTGCTCCCGGTGCCGCAGTGGGCGGAGGAGGAGGGCACGATGACCTCGCTCGAGGGCCGGGTGCTCCGCCGCCGCCGGGCGATCGACCCGCCGGCAGGAGTGCGCAGCGAGCTCTGGATCATGAGCGAGCTGGCGCGCCGTCTCGACGCCCCCTCGAGCTGGTCGGCGGTCCCCTCGGAGGTGTTCGACGAGCTGGCCCGCGCGTCCGCGGGAGGCGTGGCCGACTACTCCGGCCTCTCGCACGCCCTGCTCGACACCGGGATCGCCGCCCACTGGCCCTACCCCGCGGGCGGCACGGGGACGCCGCGCCTCTTCGCTGAGCGCTTCGGGCACCCCGACGGCCGGGCGCGCCTGGTCGCCGTCATCCCCGCCGTCCCCGTCGTCGTGGACCGCGGCGAGGAGCTGACCCTGGTGACCGGCCGCTACCTCCAGCAGTACCAGTCGGGCACCCAGACCCGGCGGGTCGCGGAGCTCGATGCGGCCCGCCCCGAGGCTCGGCTCGAGATCCACCCGGCGACCGCCTCCCGGCTCGGCGTCCGCGACGGAGCACCTGTGGCGATCGGGAACGCGCGCGGCGTGGTCCGCGCCCGCGCGAGCGTCACCGCGGACATCCGCCACGACACGGTGTTCCTGCCCTTCCACTACGCGGGTGAGCAGTGCGCGAACCTCCTCACCGAGGCCGTCGTGGACCCGGTGTCGTCGATGCCCGAGTTCAAGCGCACGCGGGTCTGGGTCCGCGCGGAAGGGACGGCACATGCCTGAGACACCTCCCGAGCGGATCGTCCTGATCGGCTATGGCCCCGTCGGCTCGCGCTTCGTCGAGGAGCTGCTGCCGGCCGTGCGGGCCGGTCTGGTCGCGCTGACGGTGGTCGGCGCCGAGAGCGACGACCCCTACAACCGTGTCCTGCTCGCGGAGTACGCCGTCGGCCGGGCGACCCGCGAGCGCCTCGACCTCGGCGACCGGACGGCGGCGGAGGCGGCGGGCGTCGTCCTGCGCCTGGGAGCGGCCGTCGTGGGGGTCGACCGCGCGCGGAACGTCGTGCGGCTGCACGACGGCGAGCGGCTGCCCTACGACCGCCTCGTCCTGGCCACCGGCGCCCGGGCGAACGTGCCGACCCTCGCCGGGATGGAGCGGTCCCGACGCGAGCGGACGGTGCGCGCCGCCGATCCGGAGTCGCTCGACGCGGGCTCCCGGCCCCTCCCGGAGCGGGTGGTGGCGCTGCGCGACCTGGCCGACGCCCGGGTGGTGCGCGAGTCCGTGCGCTCCGGCGCGCGCCTCGTCGTGCTCGGGGCGGGAGTGCTCGGGATCGAGTTCGCCCTCGCGGCCGCCGAGCAGGGCGCGCAGGTGGTGGTGGTCTTCCACGGCGACATCCCGATGGCCCGCAATCTCGACACGGGCGGGGGCCGGATGCTGGCCGCGGCCGCCCGCGCGGCCGGCGTCGAGATGGTGGCGCACGCCCGGTCCGAGAGCGTCCTGCTCGCGCACGACGACCGCGGCCGTGCGCACTTCCAGGCGCTCGTCTGCGCTGACGGCAAGCAGATCGAGGGGGATCTGCTGGTGCTCTCGTGCGGTGTCGGTGCGCGGGTCGAGCTGGCCGCGGGCGCGGAGCTCGCCGTCTCGACCGGGATCCTCGTCGATGAGCAGCTGCGCAGCTGGAGCGACCCGGACGTCTTCGCGATCGGCGACTGCGCGCACGTCGCCCCCCGCGGCTCGGCCCTCCCCGACGGCCGCGTGCCCGGCGGACCGAGCGGACTGATCGGTCCGGGATGGGAGCAGGCGGACCGGCTCGCAGCGCGGATCCGGGCGGAG
This sequence comes from Rathayibacter sp. AY1A3, assembly GCF_002930975.1. Taxonomy (NCBI): domain Bacteria; kingdom Bacillati; phylum Actinomycetota; class Actinomycetes; order Micrococcales; family Microbacteriaceae; genus Rathayibacter; species Rathayibacter sp. AY1A3. The sequence continues at coordinate 25,646 of NZ_PSTO01000034.1, forward strand.
GCGGAGGGCCGCTGCGGCGAGGAGCGCGTCCCCGACGCCCGACCGGCGGTCGTGATGCTGAAGGCCGAGGGCGTCGACCTCGTGGCAGGAGGCGACGTGGCCCCGGAGCCGTGGGACCCGCACCGCCCGGGCGAGGAGCACCTCGAGGTGACGCTGTGGGCTGACCCCGCCCGCGGGGGCTACGCCAAGCTCGTGACCGCGGGAGGAGTGCTGCGCGGGTTCGTCTCGGTGGGTCTGCCCAGGGTCGGCGCCGAGCTCAGCCTCCTCTTCGAGCGGGGCTCGGAGCTGCCGGCGGACCGGTCGAGCCTCCTGCGTCTGGACGCCCCGGATGCGGGTGCCGCGGCGACCGGCGATCCGTTCGCCCCCGATGCCACGGTCTGCTGGTGCAACGGCGTGACGGCGGCGGTGATCATCGATGCGGCTGCGGCGGGACACGGGACGGTCGCCTGCGTCGGGCGGGCGACCCGCGCCGGCACGGGCTGCGGCGGCTGCACCGGGCGCATCGCCGAGCTGCTCGCGCGGACGGCGGTCCCCGCCTGATCGCCGCGAAAACCGGGCCTCGCCGCCTCAGCGGTCGAGCGCCTCCGCGAGGCGCCGGGTGACCGCCCGCAGTTCGAGCTCGGCCCCGCGGACGCGCTCGTCGAGAGCCGCCGCGGTGTCGGCGGCCTGCTCGGCGGCCGCCGCACCCGCCGCCTCGGACGAGGCTCGGTCGGCCGCGACCGACGCGCTGAGCTCGTCCAGCGCCGCCCGGAGGCCCGCCGACTCGTCGCGCAACACGGAGACGTCGCCCTGCACCGCACTCAGCTCGCCGCGGAGCCCCGCCACCTCGTCGCGCAGGGCCGCCGTCTCGGCGCGCAGCTCCTCCGTGCGCAGCCGCGCCTGCTCGAACCAGGGGGCGACCAGCCGGTGCACCGCGTCGCGGAGCACGACGCCGCCGCGGCCGAGCCGGGTGGGCGCGGAGCCGGGGTCCTGGAGGAAGTCGTGGTCAGTGGTCATCGTCGTGGTCCCGTCCGGAGAAGCGGCGGTGGAGCACGTCCATCGCCCGCAGATCCTTGTCCATGATGTCGGCCTCGAGGGTGGTGTCGGCGAGGCGGTCGGCGAGGCCCGGCCGGGAGCGGCGCTCGAGCGAGGCCTCGATCAGCTCGACGGAGCGCTCGAACGAGAGCGGTCCGCGCGCCGCGGCCCGGCCCCGCCGACCGAGCGCCTCGAGGTCCACCGCCCCCCTCACCACGTCCCGCATCGCCTCGAGGAGCGCCGGGGCGGAGCGGGTGATCTTGATGCAGTCGACGCCGTCGATGAGGAACTCCGCGACTCCGCTGGCCGCCGTCACGATCGGCACGGCGCCCGCCGCGGCCGCCTCGACCGGCGCGACGCCGAACGCCTCTCCGGCCCAGGTCGGGAAGAGGAACGCGTCGGCGCGGCCGTGCGCGGCGAGCACCTCGGCGTGCGGCGTCGCTCCGTGGAACTCGACCAGGCCGGCCAGGCCCGCCTCGTCCGCCCGGGCGCGCCAGCCGTCCACGTCTCCGTCGCCGTAGAGGTCCACGCGGAAGTCGCGGGTCTCCTCCGCGAGAGACGCCGCCGCCTCCAGCACCAGCCCGACGCCCTTGTGCTCGCCGAGCGACGCGGCGAACGTGAACCGGGTGGTCCCGCCCTCGCGGTAGCGCCTCGGCTCCGCGGTGTCGGGGGGAACGGACACTCCGCGCCCGATCACCTCGATCTCGCCCAGGCTCAGCCCGCCGGCCTCGATCGCGTCGACGAGGGAGCGGCTGACCGCGACGATCTCGCCGCGGTCGAAGTGGTCGGGGGCCTGGGCGCCGTAGACGCGGAGCACGCGCTCGGGCAGCCCGTCGACCAGGGCGTTCGGGATGCGGTCGCCGAGGTTCCACATCCACGGGGCCTCCACCGCGCGCAGCAGGTCGATCAGCGCGAGGCCGCCGATCCCGAGCAGGTTGAAGGCCACCACGTGGGTCGGCGCGAAGTCGCGCAGCTCCTCGAGCAGGATGCGGGTGTTCTCGAACCGCGAGACGGCGCTCTCGTGGTGCATCAGCTGAGCGATCTCGCCGCCCGTCTGCGGCAGCGGGAAGTAGGTGCGCAGGCTGAGCGTGCGGTGCACCTCGACGCCCGAGGGCTCCGGCGGCAGGTAGGTCGGCGTGGTCAGCACGCGCACGGTGTGGCCGCGGGCCGCCATCGCCTCCGCGACGCGCGCGCAGGTCATCTCGTATCCGCCGAGCACCTGCGGCGGATAGAGGTTGCTCACGAACAGCAGGCGCATCAGCGCACCTCCCCTCTCGCGGAGGCGTCGGCCGCGATCCGCGCCGTCACCTCGGGCGTGTAGGCCGCGCGGGCCTGGCGGTCGTTGCCGCCGTCCCAGTAGTTGACGAGGTAGAGCCCGGACTGCTGCGTCCGCGGCACGAACGGGAACAGCTGGGCGCGGGGCTCGATCTGCGCGATCCGGTAGCCGGCGTCGACCGCGCGCACGTGCAGCCAGATGTCGTCGGCGTCCGGGGCGATCTCGCGGAACGCGTCCCCGTGAGCGGCGATCTCGCCGAGGAGCGGAGCGGGCAGCAGCTGCCCGGAGACTGAGGTGCCGAAGACGTCGGTCGACGCGCGCGTGTCGGCGACCGGGGTCCAGCTCGTGTACGGAGCGACGGCGCCGTCGACGATCCCCACCCGGTGGGCGCGGTAGCAGAGCACGGTCTCGCGGGGGTAGCGCGAGCGGGCGTCGAGCAGGCCCCTCAGCCAGGTGCGCGGGTACACGATGTCGTCGTCGGAGGTGACGAGGTCGCGCTCCCCCGACCGGCCCGAGAGCAGGTGCGGATAGTACTTCGTGTGCACGCGGTATCCGTCGACCAGGCGGATCTCGACGCCGCGGCGGCGGAGGCGGCGCAGCGGCGCGGGCAGGTCGGCGTGCAGGGCCGGGTCGTCGAGCCAGAGCACCAGGCGCGCGGGCCGGGCGTCGCCGCGGGCGATCGACTCGAGCGCCACGTGGACCCGCTGCAGCCGCTCGCCGTGCGTGGTCATCGTGACCACGACCTCGCCCGCCGGATCGACTGCGGAGCGGCGGGAGAAGCGGTTGGCCAGGGCGAGCAGCAGCAGCTCGCGCCGGAGCGCGGGCGAGGGGTGGTCGATCGGCCGGGCGGCGATCACGGCGGCGCGGCGCTCCGAGAGGCGCTGAGGGGCGGAGCGGACGACCCGGGCCGCGGAGCGCAGCCGCGTGCGGGGGCGGATACGACGGCCCAGCGCCGCGAGGCGCGTGCGGGGCCGGACGCGCCGGCCGACGGCGGCGAGAGCGGGATGCATCGGTCCAGGTTAGCCGGAGGCGCCCGGGCGCCCTGCGCCGGTCAGGGCTCGTCGACCACCGCGAAGGCCCGCACCGGGAAGGTCCCGAAGCCCCGCACCTTCGGCGGCACGGCGGTGAAGCGCGCCCCTGTCGCCGGCAGCCCGCCGAGGCCGGTGAGGTGCTCGACGACGTGCACTCCCGCGGCGAGAAGGGCCGAGTGCGCGGGCCTCGATCCGCCCGACTCCGTGTCGTCGATGTTCACCGAGTCGATGCCGACCAGCACCGCGCCGGCGGCGACGAGCGCCTCCGCCGCCGCACCGCCGAGGAAGGGGGCGCCCCTGCCGTACCCGGGCGTGGCGAAGTGCGCGTCCCAGCCGGTGCGGAGGAGGACGGCGGCGCCGCGGACGTCGAGTCCCGCGACCGCGTCCGAGCCGATGCCCCGTTCGGTGGCTCCGGTCGCGTCGACCACGACGGTCGGCAGGTCGACCAGCGTCTCGAGCGGGAGAGCGGCGAGATCGGCTCCGCCCTCGTAGCGGTGGAACGGGCTGTCGAGGTAGGTGCCCGTGTTGCCGATCATCTCGATGACGTCCATCGCGAACTCGGTGCCGGGCGCGTAGGAGGCGCGGGACGCCTCACGGGTGAGGTGCGGCCGGATGCGCGGAGCGGGCAGGCCGGGGTAGGTCACCAGCCCGTCCGCGACGGTGTGGCTGAGGTCGACGAAGCGGCGCGAGGAGGTCATGCGCCCGATCCTGGCAGGGGCCGGACCGGGCGCACCATCGAGATGCCGCCCCGCGGGGCGGCGTTCCCGCCTCTACTTCTTCGGCAGCGCCGCCGACAGGTCCGCGATCAGGTCGGACGAGTCCTCGAGGCCCACCGAGAGGCGCACCAGCGACTCCGAGACCTCCAGCGGCGTGCCCTTCACCGACGCGTGCGTCATCTCGCTCGGGTAGCCGATCAGCGACTCGACGCCGCCCAGCGACTCCGCGAGCTGGAACAGCTCGGTCGACTCGGCGAACTTCCGGGCCGCGCGCGGCGTCGCGAGCTCGAGCGAGAGCATCCCGCCGAACCGCGACATCTGGCGCTTCGCCAGCTCGTGGCCGGGGTGCGAGGGCAGGCCCGGGTAGTGCACGGCCGTCACCGCCGGGTGCTCGACGAGGAACTCGGCGACCGCCTGCGCGTTGACGGAGTGGCGCTCCATCCGCACCCCGAGGGTCTTGATGCCGCGGACCGTGAGCCATGCGTCCATCGGGCCCGAGATCGCTCCGACCGCGAACTGCAGGAACGCGATCTTCTCGGCCAGCGGCCCCGAGCGCAGGGCGAGCGCGCCGCCGACGACGTCCGAGTGGCCACCGAGGTACTTCGTGGTCGAGTGCACGACCACGTCGGCACCGAGGGCCAGCGGCTGCTGCAGGGCGGAGGAGGCGAAGGTGTTGTCGACGACGACGATCAGGTCGTGAGCGTGGGCCAGGTCGGCGAGCTCGGCGATGTCGCTGATGGTCATCAGCGGGTTCGACGGGGTCTCGACCCAGAGCATCTTCGTCTCACCGGGGACGATCGCCCGCTGCACCTCGCGGAGGTTCGACATGTCGACGGCCGTGTTGCGCACGCCCCAGGCGCTGTGCACCCGGTCGATCAGGCGGTGGCTGCCGCCGTACGCGTCGTTGCCCAGGACGACGTGGTCGCCGGGCGCGAGGGCGGCGCGCAGCAGGGTGTCCTCGGCGGCGAGGCCGGAGGAGAAGGAGTAGGCGACGTCCGCACCCTCGAGCGAGGCGATGAGCTCCTGGAGCGAGTCGCGCGTCGGGTTCGCCGAGCGGGCGTACTCGTAGCCGCCCCGGAGACCGCCGATGCCGTCCTGGACGAACGTGGAGGTCATGTAGACGGGCGGCACGACCGCCCCGGTGGTCGGATCGAACTCCTGGCCGGCGTGGATGGCGCGGGTGTCGAAGTGCTGCTTCTTGGGCATGGTGCGGGCTCCCTGGGTCGGAGGTGCGGAGGCGGCGGCCGTCAGGCCGTGGCGTAGGTGAGGAGGTCCTGTCGGGTGATCACCGCGACGGGCTTGCCCTCGTCGGTGACGAGGAGGGCGCTGTGCTCGGTGAGCGCGGCGCGGGCGGCGGTGATGCTCTCGCCGAGCCCGATCAGCGCGAGCGCATCGCCCACGCAGTCGCCGAGCGGGTCGTTCATCGAGGCGGATCCGGCGAAGACGCGGTCGAGCAGCTCGCGCTCGTCGACGGCTCCGACGACCTCGCCCATCACGACCGGCGGCTCGGCGGTCAGCACCGGGAGCTGCGAGACGCCGTACTCGGTCATGATGCCGATCGCGTCGCGGATCGTGTCGGTCGGGTGCGCGTGCACGAGCGCCGGGAGGTCGGCCTGCCCGCTCGCCGCCCTCGCGCGGAGCACGTCGCGGACGGTGCCCTCGTCGCGCATCTCGAGGAAGCCGTAGGAGCGCATCCAGCGGTCGTTGAAGATCTTGCCGAGGTAGCCGCGCCCGCCGTCCGGCAGGAGCACGACGACGACGTCGTCCGGCCCGAGACCGGCGGCGGCCTTGAGCGCGACGGAGACGGCGAGCCCGCTCGATCCGCCGACGAGCAGCCCCTCCTCGCGGGCGAGGCGGCGGGTCATCGCGAACGACTCGGCGTCGCTGGAGGCGATGATCCGGTCGACCACGCTCGGGTCGTACGCGCTCGGCCAGAAGTCCTCGCCGACGCCCTCGGTCAGGTACGGGCGACCGCCGCCGCCCGAGTAGACGGAGCCCTCGGGGTCGGCGCCGACGATCTGCACGCGGCCCTCCGACACCTCCTTGAGGTAGCGGCCGACGCCGCTGATGGTGCCGCCCGTGCCGACTCCCGCGACGAAGTGGGTGAGCCGACCGGCGGTGTCGCGCCAGATCTCGGGTCCCGTGGTCTCGTAGTGGCTGAGCGGTCCGTTGAGGTTCGCGTACTGGTTGGGCTTGAAGGCGCCGGGGATCTCGCGGGCGAGGCGGTCCGAGACGGAGTAGTAGGAGGCGGGGTCCTCCGGAGCGACGGCCGTCGGCGTCACGACGATCTCGGCCCCGTAGGCGGTGAGGACGTTGCGCTTGTCCTCCCCCACCTTGTCCGGCAGCACGAACACGCAGCGGTAGCCGCGCTGCTGCGCGACGAGGGCGAGGCCGATGCCGGTGTTGCCGCTGGTCGGCTCCACGATGGTGCCGCCGGGCTTCAGCAGCCCGTCGCGCTCGGCGGCGTCGATGATGCGGGTCGCGATGCGGTCCTTCGACGAGCCGCCGGGGTTCAGGTACTCGACCTTGACCAGCACGGTCGCCTGCACGCCCGCCGCGACCGGGCCCAGCTTCACCAGCGGGGTGTCGCCGATGAGGTCGAGGACCGAATCGGCGTAGGCCATCCCGGTCTCCGGGCGTGCGGGAAGGGCGCGATCCAGGCTCATCCCGCCAGCGTAGCAACCGGCTCCGGGCGTGTGACGGGGGTGGGCGGAGGCACAGGGAGCGGTCGCGGGAGGGGAGTGCCGCCGGTCGCGCCGGTGCCCTATCGTGGGGGTCCGCGAGCGCCGCCGTCGACCCGGAACGGACCCCGAATGACCTCACCGATCGCCGCACCGCCGCGGCGTCCGGCCGACATCCACCTCCTCCGCCTGCTCGGCCCGGCGCTGGTCGCCGGAGTCGCCTACCTCGACCCGGGCAACGTCGCCAGCAACATGACGGCCGGCGCCCGGTTCGGCTACCTCCTGGTCTGGGTGGTGGTGCTCGGCAACCTGATGGCCTGGCTCATCCAGTACCTCTCGGCGAAGCTCGGCCTGATGACCGGCCGCAGCCTCCCGGAGCTGCTCGGCGACCGCCTGCGCGGCCGCTGGGGCCGCCGGGCCTACTGGCTGCAGGCCGAGACGGTCGCGATGGCGACCGACCTGGCCGAGGTGATCGGCGGCGCGATCGCACTGAACCTGCTCTTCGGACTGCCGCTGCTGGCCGGCGGCGTGGTCACCGGCGCGGTCTCGCTGGTGCTGCTGCTCGTGCAGACGCGGGGCGGGGCGCAGCCGTTCGAGCGGGTGATCACGGCGCTGATGGTGCTGATCGCCGTCGGCTTCACGGTCGGCGTGGTCGTCGATCCGCCGGACGCGGGTGCGACCGTCGCCGGTCTCGTGCCGCGCTTCGAGGGCTCGGAGTCGGTGCTGCTCGCCGCCTCGATCCTCGGCGCGACCGTCATGCCCCACGCGATCTACGCCCACTCCGCGCTCGCCCGCGACCGCTTCGGCCACGTCGAGGGCGTCGGCGCGCGCCGGAGGATCCTGGTCGCCACCCGGATCGACGTGACGATCGCCCTCGCGATCGCCGGCACCGTGAACCTCGCGATCCTGCTCCTCGCCGCGCACTCCCTCGCGGGAGTCGCCGGGACCGACAGCCTCGAGGGCGCCCACGCGGCCATCGGAGCGGCGCTCGGCCCGGTGGTCGCGACCCTGTTCGCCGTCGGCCTGCTCGCCTCCGGCCTCGCCTCGACCTCGGTCGGCGCGTACGCGGGGGCCGAGATCATGCACGGTCTGCTCCAGGTGCGGGTGCCGCTCGTCGCCCGTCGTCTGGTCACGCTGATCCCGGCGCTCCTGGTGCTCGCGATCGGCTTCGACCCGACGCGCGCGCTGGTGCTCAGCCAGGTGGTCCTGTCGTTCGGCATCCCCTTCGCGCTCGTGCCGCTCGTGATCCTGACGCGCGACCGCCGCCTGATGGGCGACCAGACGAACCGCTGGTTCACCACCCTCGCCGCCGCTCTGGCCGCCGTCTTCCTCATCGTCCTGAACGGCCTGCTGCTCTGGCTCACCTTCGCTCCTTGAGCGGGGAGCGGCGGCGCATCCTGCTGATCGAGCAGCCCGCTCCTCGGGAGTACCGAGATCCCTCCTGACCGCGCATTGATCCGATCCGAAGCCTCGCTCGTTATCCTCTGAGAGCGCCTCTCAGGCGCCTGCGCCCGCCCCAGGCGCCTTCCGCCCTCAGAACGAGAGACGCCGCCGTGCCCAAAGACACGATGTCCGCCAAGAACCGCGCCCGACAGGAGAAGCTCGAGGCCTACAAGCGCGAGCAGGACCGCCGCAAGCGCGGCTCCCGCATCTGGATCTGGTCGCTGTCGGCCCTGGCCGTCCTCGCCGTCGGCGGCATCGTCGCGGTCACCGTCTTCGGGAACCAGCAGATCGTCGAGGCGCGCGAGATCGACGGCCTGCAGACCTTCGACAACGACGCCACCCACGTCGCCGGCGCCGTCGACTACCCGCAGACCCCGCCGGCGGGCGGCCCGCACAACGCCGTGTGGATGAACTGCGGCGTCTACGACGAGCCCGTCCCGAACGAGAACGCGGTGCACGACCTCGAGCACGGCGCCGTCTGGGCCACCTACGACCCCGAGCTCCCGCAGAGCGAGGTCGACGCGCTGATCGCGGCGATGCCCGACACCTACTCCGTCGTCTCGCCCTACGAGGGCCTCGAGTCGCCCATCGTGCTGAGCGCCTGGGACGCCCAGGTCGCGATCGACTCGCCCGAGGACCCCCGCATCGACGCCTTCGTCGAGCGCTTCTGGCAGTCCTCGAGCGCTCCGGAGCCCGGCGCCCCCTGCACCGGAGGGATCGATGCGCCCGGCAAGCAGTAGGGGCCGGATCCTCGTCGCCGCGGTCGCTGTGGTCGCGCTCCTCCTCGGAGCGGCCGGCGGCTACCTCTTCGGCGCGCTCGCCCCGTTCGCCTCCGCGGCGACGCCCTCGAGCGCCAGCGCCGAAGCGGGCTTCGCGCGCGACATGCAGGTGCACCACCTGCAGGGCGCCGAGCTGGCGATGATCGCCCGCGAGCGCAGCGCCGACGACGAGGTCCTCACCGTCTCGAAGGACATCCTGCTCACCCAGCAGCAGCAGGCCGGGCAGCTCTTCGGCTGGCTGAACTCGTGGGGCCTGCCGCAGGCTGCTCCGGAGCCCTCGATGACCTGGATGGGCCGGCCGACCCTGGCCGGAGCCGCCGACGAGCACTCGTCGATGGGGATGGGGACCGAGGACGGCGTCGTGCCGGCGAGCATGCCCGGTCTCGCGACACCGGACCAGATCACGGCCCTCAGCAGCGCGTCGGGCCGCGACTTCGACCGGATGTTCCTCGAGCTGATGATCGCCCACCACCGCGGCGCGATCGACATGGCCGAGGCGCTGCTCGCCCGGAGCCGCGTGACGGTCGCCACCGACTTCGCCTCCTCCGTCGTGAAGGCCCAGGAGGCCGAGATCTCGCTGATGGAGCAGATGCTCGAGGACCGCCCGGCGGAGTGACCGCCTCCGGCGCGCACGACAGCGGCTGAGAGTGGTGCGCCTCCCCACCCGGGCAGGGGCACGTGCTCGCCGCCGACGTCGTGCACGGAGCCGGAGCCGGAGCCGCTGGAGGGCGCGTGCCGCCGCAGCGGTGGAGGCCTCTCCGCCGGCATCGCGCACGACGACCACCCTTCGCTCCGGCCGGCTGCACGTGTATTGAGTGGAATCGCCTTGCCCCGACCGACAGATGCCGGTTGGATGCTCCCGGCGCCCCGATCATCAGGGCGCGAGACCGCCGTGAGGAACAGCACATGACCGATCCCAGCCCGTCCGCGACCTGGCCTCCGCCGCTCCCGTCGACGGAGGACAGGAGGCGGAAGCAGGACCGCCGTCGCCGTCGCGTCCCGCTCGTCGCACTGGTCTGGGCGTCCGTCGGAGCCCTCGTGGTCGGAACCGCCGTCGGCGGCGCGGGCGGCGCCTCCGACAAGACCGAACTGGAGGAGCGGCTCGCGGCCGTGCAGCAGCAGCTGAGCACGGCGGAGGACTCGCTCGACGAGCAGACCGAGGCGCGCGCCGGGGCCGAAGCCGAGCGGAGCGCCGCCGAGGCGTCGGCCGCAGGACTTCAGCAGCGGATCGACACGATGACGGCCGACGCCGCCACCTCGACCACGACGCTGGCGAGCCGCGACGCCCGGATCGCCGAACTCGAGGCCGCCGCCACCGCAGCTGCCGCCGCCGCCCCGGTCGCGGTCGCCGAGGTCGCTCCCGCCGCGGCCCCCGCCGCAGCAGCGCCGGCAGCCGCCTCGACCGGAGGAGCAGGAGCGGCGTTCTACGCCAACTGCGACGCCGTCCGTGCCGCCGGGGCCGCGCCGATCCGCACGGGTGACGCCGGCTACAGCCGCAAGCTCGACCGCGACGGAGACGGCGTCGGCTGCGAGTAGCCCCGCGGAGTCCGGCCGCCGATCCGCGGCTCAGCCCTGGAGGGCCGACTCCGTCTGCTGCGCGTAGAGCGAGGCGTAGAGACCGCCGAGGCCGAGCAGCTCGCGGTGGGTGCCCGATTCGACGATCCGGCCGCCCTCGACGACGTGGATGACGTCGGCCGACACGATGGTCGAGAGCCGGTGGGCGATCGCGATCGTGGTGCGGCCGCGGGCGGCGTCGTCGAGCGCGGTCTGGACGATCCGCTCCGAGACGGTGTCGAGGGCGCTGGTCGCCTCGTCGAGGATGAGGACCGCCGGGTCCTTCAGCAGGACGCGCGCGATCGCGAGCCGCTGCTTCTCGCCTCCGGAGAGCCGGTAGCCGCGCTCGCCGACCAGCGTGTCGTAGCCGTCGGGGAACGACGTGATCGTCGCGTGGATGTTCGCGGCGCGGGCGGCCGCCTCCAGCTCCTCCTGCGTCGCGTCCGGGCGGGCGTAGCGGAGGTTGTCGCCGATCGTCGCGTGGAAGAGGTAGGTCTCCTGGCTGACGATGCCGATGTGCGAGACGAGCGACTCCTGCCGCAGCTCGCGCACGTCGGTGCCGGCGAAGCGCACCGCTCCCCCGGCCACGTCGTAGAGGCGCGGGACGAGGTACGAGATGGTGGTCTTGCCCGCGCCGGAGGGACCGACGAAGGCGACGAACTGGCCCGGCTCGATCGCGACCGAGACGTGGTCGAGCGTCGGGCGCGCGTCCTCCGCCTGGTCGGGGTAGCGGAACACGACGTCGTCGAGCTCGACCCGGCCGAGCTCGCCCGAGACCTCGCGTGCATCGGCGCGGTCGGTGATCGCCGGGCGCAGGTCCAGGTACTCGAAGATGCGGGCGAACAGCGCTCCGGCCGTCTGCAGGTCGAGCGCGACGCGCATCAGGCCCAGGAGCGGCCACATCAGGCGCGCCTGCACGGTGGTGAAGGCCACGACGGTCCCGGCGGTGACGGTGGTGCCGCCGAGGATCAGCCAGGCGGCCACGAGGTACACGATCACGGGGATGACGGAGAGGAAGATCTGCACCATCGCGAAGAACCACTGGCCGGACATCTGCTGCCGCACCTGGAGCTCGATCTGGCGGCCGTTCTCGTCGGCGTAGCGCGTCACCTCCGACTCCTGGCGGCCGAAGCTCTTGGCCAGGAGGATGCCCGAGACGCTCAGGGTCTCCTGGGTGATCGCGGTCATCTCGGACAGCGACTCCTGCGTCTTCGTCGCGATGCGCGCCCTCACCTGGCCGACGCGGCGCTGGGCCACGACGAGCACCGGAGTGAGGACGAGGGCGACGATCGTCATCTGCCACGAGAGCAGGAGCATCGCGACGACGGCCGCGATCACGGTGACGGTGTTGCCGAGCACGCTCGAGACGGTGTTCGTCAGCACGTTGGCCACGCCGCCCACGTCGTTGGCGAGGCGCGACTGGATGACGCCGGTGCGGGTGCGGGTGAAGAAGCCGAGCTCCATCGCCTGCAGGTGGCGGAAGAGGCGGATGCGCAGCTCCCCCATGACCGTGTTGCCGACGGTCGCGGTGAGGTAGGTCTGCCAGACGCCGAGGATCGCCGAGAACGCCCAGACCAGCACCATGACGCCGACCAGCTCGAGCAGCACCGGGAGGTTCGGGCGTCCGCCGGGCGGGAAGAGCCCGCGGTCGAAGGCCAGCTGGGTGAGGAGCGGGGGCACCACCGTGAGGGCGGCGCCGACGAGCACGAGGATCACGGTGAGCGTGAGCTTGGGGCGGTGGTCGCGGAAGAGTCCCGCGATGCGCCGGAGCAGGTCGTCGACCTTCGGAGCCGCCGCGTTGATCTCCCGCTGGCTGTCCGGATCGCTGCTCGAGATCCTCCCGCCGCGCGCCCCTCCGCGCATCCCGCCGCCTGCCGCGACGTCACCCATCCTGCTCACGGCTCGACCCTAGCCC
>NZ_PSTO01000035.1:0-33297 GCF_002930975.1 Rathayibacter sp. AY1A3
CCCTTGCCGCCCGCCCCCGACCTCAGGACACCGTGAACCCTCAGGACACCGCGAAAGCCCCCGCCTTCCCCTGGATCGGCCTGCTCACGCTCGCCGGCGCCGTCTTCGTCTCCGTGACGAGCGAGTTCCTCCCGACCGGGCTCATCCCCGACATGTCGCGCGACCTCGGGGTGAGCATCTCGCTCACCGGCCAGCTCGTCACGATCTTCGCCGCGACCGTCGTCGTCGCGACGACTCCGCTGACCCTGGTGACCCAGCGCTTCTCGCGCAAGAGCCTCCTCCTCGTGGCGCTGTGCACCATCGCGGTCGCCAACGTCCTCGCCGCGCTCGCCCCCACCTTCGGGCTGCTCATCGGCGCGCGCATCCTCGGCGGGCTCGCCCACGGCCTCTTCTGGGCGATCGTCGCCGCCTACTCCGCGCACCTCGTCGCTCCGGAGCAGCTCGGCCGCGCGACCGCGATCACGGCGGGCGGCGGATCCGCTGCCTTCGTCCTCGGCGTCCCCCTGGGCACGGCGCTCGGGCATGCGTTCGGCTGGCGGCCCACCTTCGCGATCCTCGGCGGCGTCGTGCTCGTGCTCGCGCTGATCGTGGTGAAGTTCCTGCCCGCGGTCGACCACCACATCCCGCTGCGGACCGGCGAGATCCGCCTGCCGGCGCGGAAGGACCGGACGCTCCCGCGCATCATCGGCGTCTGCGTCGTCATCCTGCTGGTGCTGATCGGCCAGAACACCCTTTCGACCTACATCACGCCCTGGCTCGAGAACGCCTCCTTCGCCCCCGACACGGTGCCGCTCGTGCTCTTCGCGTTCGGCGGCGCAGGGGCGGTCGGACTCGTCCTGGCCGGTTTCGCGACCGACCGGTTCCCCCGCTCGGGCTTCGTGGTCGCCGCGATCGCGGTCGTGCTGGCGCTCGCGGGCCTGGCCGTCGCCGCGGGCACCGGCGCCGCCACGGCCGTGGTCGTCGCCGCGGTGATCTGGAACATCGCGTTCGGCGGCATCCCGGCGATGCTGCAGACCCGGATGCTGCGCACCTCCTCCTTCCAGCTGCGGAGCCTCGCCGCGGCGCTCCAGACGACGGCGTTCAACATCGGCATCGGCGGCGGCGCGGTCGTCGGCGGACTGGCGATCGACGCGAGCGGGCTCGACGTGCTGCCGTGGGTCGCGATCGTCATCGTCGCAGTGGGGCTCGTCGTCAGCCTGATCGTCGACGCCCGGGCGACGGCGGCGGTGCGGGCGGAGGCGGTCCCTACTCGCTGATCGTGTTGATGACGGAGGAAGAACGCGTTCCGGCGCATGCCGATCCGCGTGTTCGCGCTCGAGTCGGAACGTTCTTCCTCCGTTGTAAAGACGGCGACCCTCCTCCGCCGCGAACACAGCGGCGTTCCTCCGGCGCGAGAACGACGCCTTCCTCCATTCCGTCACGGCGACGTTCCTGCGTCGTGAACGCCGGCATTCCTCCGGCGCGAACACCGGGATGTCGTCCGCACGGCCGACGCGGCGCCGCGGGGAGCAGGGGATACGGTCGAGGGATGAGAGACGGAACCCGATGAGCCCGAGCACCCTCGAGCCGCCGCTGACCCTCCCCTACTACGGGGCTCCGCCGATGGCGGCGCTCCGCCGCTTCTTCGGCAACTACCTCCGCTTCCGCGGGAGGGCGAGCCGGGCCGAGTACTGGTGGATCATCCTCCTCGGCAGCGTCCTCACGGGGCTGCTGCAGCTCGCCGACGGCGGTCCGTGGCGCCTCGACTTCACGCTGACCCCGTACCCGAGCGGCGCGCCGTTCCAGACCTTCTGGGTGTCGCTCGCCGCGGGCGCGATCGCCCTGGCGACGTTCCTCCCGTCGCTCTCGCTGATCTGGCGGCGACTGCACGACGTGAACCGCAGCGGGCTCTGGATCCTCGCGATCCTCGTGCCGATCGCCGGCTACGTGTTCCTGCTGATCCTGTTCGTGCTGCCGCCGCGGCCGGAGGGCGCGCGGTTCGACTGAGCGGCGGACGCCTCGGCTGTGGGGGGCCGGACCCGGTCGACGAGTCGGCAGCCGGCTGCCAGGCCGGCACCTCGGCAGTCAGGTCGACGAGCCGGTCGTCAGACCGGCCCCCTACGCGCACCAGTCGCGCGAGCGACCGTTGACGCTGCGCGCGGTGTCGCCGGTGCCGAGGTCGACGAGCACGGTCGAGGTCGCGCTGAAGCCCGGCTCGCCCGGGTAGTCGTCCGGCCGGCCCTCGACCGAGACGGTCTCGACGGCGAGGTACTGCCCGTTCGGCGAGAGGCAGACGCCGCGGATGCGCCCCGTCGGCGAGGTGCGGAACACCTCCGAGGTGCCGGACGCGTCGACGCGGACGACGGAGTACTGGGTCGCGCCCGTCTCCGGCGCGTACTCGGCCTCGAGCTCGACGTAGCTCCCGGAGTCGAGGAGCAGGATCTGCACGGGCGACGCGGTCGCGCTCACGTCCGCCGGGGGGAGGGCGAGCGTCTCGACCGAGCCGTCGGCCAGGTCGATCAGCGAGCCCGACTCCGGATCGGCGACCACGAGCCGGTTCGCGCCGGGCACGAATCCGCGCAGCTCCGCGTGCTGCCCGAGCGGGCTGATCGACCCGGGCGTCAGCAGGTCGAGCAGGAGCACAGTGTCGTCGAGCGAGTGGGTGACGACCGAGGTGGTGCCGGGCACGAACATCCAGTCGCGCGCCCGCAGCGGCCCGCCGTCGATCCCGAGCACGGGGACCGCCTCGGCCTTCTGGTCGGTGAGGTCGTAGGAGTAGAGGGCGCGGTCGAGCGGGCCCGACGGCGCCTGCCCGGTGAAGGTCCAACCGAGGACGCCCTTCTCGGGCGAGGAGTGCAGCTCGCGCACGGTCCCGGGGCCGGGCAGCGGAATGACGCCCTCGGAGCCGGTGTCGAGCGTGACCGTGCGGAGGAGGTTCGTGTCGTCCGGCTCGATGGTCACGACGACCAGCACCGGGCCGACGACGGCGTAGTCCTGGATCCGGTCGGCCGTGACGAGGACCCGGGCGTCGCCTCCGGAGAGCGGGCGGACGCGGACGGCGTCGGGCTGCGAGGGGTCGTCGGCGGTGCGATCGAGGGTGAAGAGATCGGGGTCCTTCGTGGTGAAGGAGGCGGAGACGTCGGCGGCCGAGCCGGTCGCGGCGCTGCGGGCGTCGTCGATCCCGATCTCGTAGCGGGTGGCGTAGCGGAGGGTGTCGGTGAAGGTGACGGTGAGCACGCCGCCGTCGAGCTCGGCGGTGTGCGGGGCGTCCGGAGCGACGCGGACGCGGTCGAGCGCGTCGGGCTCGAGCGCCTGGTCGAGGTGCAGGCGGGCGCGGGAGCCGTCGCGCTCGACCACGCCGTCGGTGCTGACCTCGAGGGAGGCGACCCGGGGCCCCTTCGCGACGGTGGCGGCGGTCAGGCCTCCGACCGCGAGGACGAGCACCGCGACGACCGCCCAGAAGAGCCGCGGGAAGCGGGAGGCGCCTGCGGAGTCGAGGCCGGGAGCCCGCCGCGCGCCGCCATCGGCCCGTCGCCCGCTCAGCGCCGACGTGCCGCCGCCGGGAGACGCGCCGTCCTCGAGAGACGCGCCGTCCTCCGGAGACGCGCCGCGCTCGGGAGTCGCGCCGCGCTCAGTAGACATACGGCATCGCAGGCTCGTCGATCGGAGTGAGCGCCTCCGGCTCCAGCACGACCGCCTCGGCGCTGGTGACGCTCGGGTTCGCGCCGAAGCCGCCGCTCGCCTCCAGCCACTGCCCCTCCGACCAGGTGTCGGCCCAGCCGGCCTGGTACACCGGCACGCCCACCGGCTGCGCGTCCACCGCGCAGCAGGTGACGACGAAGCGGGCGATGTAGAAGACGTTCTCGGGGTCGGAGGCGTCGGGGGTCACGAATCCGCTCACCGTCGCCGTGCGGCCGGCGAGGAACTGCTCGCTCGCGCCCTGACGCAGCAGGGTCGCCCAGTCGCGCACGCTGAAGGAGGCCGTGTCGCCGGTGGGCGCCGCGGCGGTCACGGAGGCGTCGACGGCGCTGGTGTTGACCTCGCGCTGCGTCGCGGTCGAGGCGGTGAGGGCGGCCGGCGGGAGCACGAGCAGGGCGACGGCGGCGGAGGCGATCACCGCGACTCCGGCCGCGACCGCGACCACCCGGCGCCAGGGGCGGGCGGGCGCGGGGGCGTGGAGGTGCTCGACGTCGTCCTCGTGCTCGTGCTCGTGGGCGTCCTCCTCGGCGCCCGGCACGACCGCGAACGCCGCGATCAGCAGCACTCCGGCGATCACCGCGAGCGCCACCGAGAACTCGAAGTAGCGGGGGTGGATGTAGAGGCCGAGCCGGCCGGTCGCCGCGAGCCACAGGGTCGAGACGACGCCGATCAGGCTGAGGACGGCGCCCTTCCAGCGGGCGAGGAGGCGCTCAGAGCGCATAGTTCACCGCCAGTCCCAGCGCGGCGGCGGCGAGGGCGACCAGCACGGTGACGCGCACCAGCGTCGCGGCCGAGAACGTGGTGCGCAGCAGCGCGAGCATCTTGACGTCGATCATCGGGCCGAAGACGAGGAACGCGATGATGCCTCCCGGCAGGAACGTGGAGCCGAACGAGAGCACGAAGAACGCGTCGACGTTCGAGCAGATCGAGATGACGAAGGCGAGCACCATCAGCGCCAGCACCGACCAGAGCGGGTCGCCGCCGAGCGTGGTCAGCACGTCGCGCGAGACGCCGACCTGGATCAGCCCCGCGATGGCGGCGCCGACGAACAGCGCCGGCATCATCGCCCCGGTCTCCTCGGCGAACAGCAGCACGCTGCGCCGGGAGCGGTCGCGGAGGGAGCGGGAGGGCCGCTCGCCCGCCTCGCAGGCAGCGCGGAAGCGGTCGGTGAGCAGGCTCATCGGGTCGGAGTGGCGGCTGAAGATCCAGCCGACGAGGTTCGCGATCGCGAAGCCGCCGACGATGCGCCAGACGAGGATCCCGTCGGCCCAGCCGAAGGCCTGGTAGGTCGTGACGATGGTGATCGGATTCACGATCGGCGCGGCGAGCAGGAATGTCATCGACTCCGACACCGAGAGGCCCTTGACGATCAGCCCGCGCGCGAGCGGCACGTTGCCGCACTCGCAGACCGGGAGGAGCACGCCGAGCAGCGAGATCACGAGCCGCCGCGGGAGCGCCCGCTTCGGCAGGATCCTCAGCAGCACGGCCTCGGGCACCCACAGCTGCACCGCGATCGAGAGGACGATGCCGAGGAACACGAACGGCAGCGACTCGATGACGACGCTGATCGAGAGGGTGAGGAAGTCGCGCACCGCGTCCGAGAGGGCGTCGCCCGCCGCGTCCGGGGCGAGCAGGCGCGTCGCCACGAGGACGGCGACCAGGGCGAGCCCGAGGAGCGGCCCGCGCCGCGACCGCCGGGCGCCCGGGGACGCGCGGGTCGGGGCGGCGAGCGCGGATTCGGGGGACATCCCGACCCATCGTAGGCGGGGGCCCTGCGCGGGCCGGCGCGGGGCGCGGGCGCGGGGCCGCCGGGTGTCGCCCGGGGCGCACGAGAACTCGGAAGTGGCCGTACGGGAGCGCGAGTACCGCGACTTCTGCGTGATCGCGGTGTCGGCTGCGCCCGACCTGGCGAGATCCGGCCGCCCGCGAGTGTCCGATGGTCGTCGCGCTCGCGCTCGAGTGCGACGACTTCTGGACACTCGGTGCGAGGGCGGGCGCCGAGGGTCGCGGGAGGCGGGAGCGGCACTCGCGCAAAAGCCCTCCGGGTGCAGGATGAGCGCATGCCCGCCTCCCCCGCGCACCCCCTCCGCGTGCGGATGCAGCCGCGCGCGATCGACGAGGCGCACCGCGTCTCGAGTCCGCTCGAGCTGCTCGTCGACCTGACCTTCGTCGTCGCGATCGCGCAGATCGCCCAGCAGCTCGCCCACGCGACCGAGGAGGGGCACCTCGCCGAGGGGCTCCTCCCCTTCGGCATGGTGTTCTTCGCGATCTGGTGGGCGTGGATGAACTTCACCTGGTTCGCCTCCGGCTACGACACCGACGACGTGCCCTACCGGCTGCTGACCCTCGCCCAGATGGGCGGCGTCCTCGTGCTCGCGGCGGGAGTGCCGGCCGGCTTCGAGGAGGGCGACTACCGGGCGATCACCATCGGCTACGCGATCATGCGGTTCGCGCTGGTGAGCCAGTGGATCCGCGTCGCCGTGTCCACTCCGGAGCACCGCACCTCCGCCGTGCGCAACGCCGTCGGCTTCTCGATCGTGCAGGTCGGCTGGCTGCTGCGGCTGCTCCTGCCCGAGGAGGTCGGGGTGGTGAGCTTCCTGCTCCTGGTCGTCTGCGAGCTGGCCGTGCCCCTCTGGGCGCAGCGGGCGGGCGACGCGAACTGGCATCCGCACCACGTCGCCGAGCGGTACGGGCTGTTCACGATCATCCTGCTCGGCGAGGGCGTCCTCGCGGCGGTGATGGGCGTGCAGCGGGCGGTGACGGAGGCGGGCGTCAGCGCCTCGCTCGTGCTGGTCGCGGCCTGCGGGCTGGTGATCGTCTTCGCGCTGTGGTGGCTGTCGTTCTCGCATCCCTCCGGCGAGCTGCTGGAGCGGCGGCGCGGCCTCTCCTACCGCTGGGGCTACGCGCACTTCGCGGCGTTCGCGGCCCTCGCGGCGCTGGGATCCGGGCTGGAGGCGGCCGTCGCCGCGACCGCGGGCCACCTCGAGGCGTCCGACACGGTGATCGGCGCGGCCGTCGCGGTCCCGGTCGCGGTCTTCGTCCTGACCCTGTGGGCGGTGCACGCGCCGCTCGGCGAGCACCAGCCGATGTCCGCGCGCCTGGCGCTCCCCGGTGTCGCGCTGGCGCTCGCGACTCCGCTCATGGCGGGGACGCTCGGCGTGGGCGGGGTGCTGGTCGCGCTGGCCGCGGTGTCGGCGGGGCTGGTCGCCGCGGTGGTGGGGCGCGGGCGCACCGCGGAGTGACGGGGTCGGCGGGCGAGGCGCGGAGCCGTCGCGAGAGGCGCGTCCGAGGCGGTGTCCCGGCGGGAGCGGAACGCCTCTACGACCGCGCCGCGGCAGCGGCTACCCCCTGCGCGGCAGCGGCTCCGGGCGGCGGGGCACCCAGCAGCGGACGCGCGAGCGGTAGCGCTCGAAGTCGGCGCCGAAGCGGGCGGCGAGGTCCGCCTCCTCCAGCGGGCGCACGCCCTGGTTCCAGACGACGGCGCCGAGGAGCGCGTACAGCACGACAAGCCACGACGAGAGCAGCAGCCCGACCGCCGCTCCCTGCACGATGCCGGCGACCGCCATCGGGTTGCGGACCCAGCGGTAGGGGCCGGCGATCACCAGCCGGTTGGTCATCGCGATGGGCAGCGGCGTGCCGTCGCCGAGGATCGACATCGTGAGCCCCGACCAGATCCCGAGCGCGCTCGCCGCGACCAGCAGCAGGACGCCGACGCCGACGACCGCGGGCGGTGCCGCTCCGAGGCCCACGCCCCAGCGCTCCTCCAGCGCGGCGATCACCAGCGGGACGACGACCAGCGCGCCTCCCCAGAACACCGCGATCTGCGCGAGGGTCGCGGCGAGGTGCGATCCGGGTCGGCGGCCCGCGGTCGCGACGCGGAAGGAGAAGGGACCGGAGGCGATCCAGCGCGTGGGCACCCGGCCGAGCAGGAGCAGGCACGCCGCGACGACGGAGCCGCCCGCCGCGGCGATCATCGCGACGACGCCCCAGCCCGCCTCCCCCGTCAGGGTGGCCCAGACGGCCAGGGCGACCGCGACGAGGAGCGTCCAGGCCGTCGCGGTGACGGCCGCCCAGCGGATCCCGGCGGCGGCGAGAGCGGAGGCGCCGACGAACAGCGGGAGGTCGAGAGCCGCGACAGGGACGGGATCGAGGCTGCCGAGCGTCGCGATCCGCACGGCGGGGACGAGCGCCACGGCGACCCACCAGGCCGCTCCGCCGAGCGCCTGCACGGCGAAGTAGAGGCGTCCCCAGGGCATGGCTGCACGGTACTTCATAGCTGAACCCAAGGAACGACCCAGGGCGTTGACGGGCTCGGCGCCCTAGGCTCGGAACCAGTTCCCGCCGCCTCCACGAGAAGCGGCCCACCACGACGCCAAGGACGACGCCGATGAACCGCACGACCGTGATCACCGCACTCGCCTGCGGGCTCCTCCTCACCGCCGCCGCAGCCACTCCCGCTGTCGCCGCGACCTCGGACACCGCCGGGGACTCCACCCGCTCCGTCGACGAGTTCGGCGTTCTCGCCGCGACCGACGGCGACACCCTGCTGATCAACGGGCGTGCCTTCCTCCTCGAGTAGGCCCTCCGCGCCGGGCACGGCCGCGAGGACGCCACTCGCGACGCCGGCCTGCTGATCCGCCACCGCGTCGACGTCGGCGCCACCGCGGCCGTGTTCCCGGTGGCCGTCATCGAGACCACCGACGCCGACTACGCCGACTTCCTGCCCCTGTTCCCGCCGACCGTCACCGAGACCGCCGACGCCGACCGCCGATGCCGCGCCCCGATGACCGGTGGGCGAAGCCTCGCCGCGGGCGACCCCGGATCGTCATCCACCCCCACTAGGGTGACGCTACTCATGCCCGGTCCTCCGGCCGTGGACCGGATCCGACACGGATCCCGCGAGGGGTGCCGCCCGGCAGTCGTCTCGCCCGTTCGCGGACCGCCCTCCCCGGGAAGGCTCCGCCTCCCCGCGGCTGGAGTCAGCATGGAGTCCCCCTTCCCCCTCGCGCACCGGCGATCCGGCACCACCGTCGGACTGCTGTCGACCTTCCCGCCCACGCGGTGCGGGCTCGCGACCTTCACCGAGGCCCTCGGCGGAGCACTGGCCGACGACCACGGCGCCGGCATCCGCACCGTCCGCGTGATGGACGAGCTCGCCGTACCCGGATCGACGCCCGGCACGAGCGTCGTGGCCGAGCTCGTCGCGGGCGACCCGGCGAGCACCGCCCGCGCGGCCGCCGAGCTCGACTCCTGCGACGTCGCGATCATCCAGCACGAGTACGGCATCTACGGCGGACCCGACGGCGATGAGGTGATCGCGCTGATGGAGCGGCTCGCCGTGCCCGTGATCGTGGTCCTGCACACGGTGCTGGAGACGCCGACCCCCTCGCAGCGCCTCGTGCTGGAGCGGGTCGCCTCCCTCGCCGACGCGGTCGTGGTGATGACGGCCGTCGCGGCCGAGATCCTCGAGCGCCGCTACGACGTGGACGCCTCGCGCGTCGTCGTCATCGCGCACGGCGTCCCCGTCTGGAACGCGGCCGCCCGCCCCGCCGCCGCCGCGGATCCGCAGATCATCACCTGGGGTCTGATCGGCCCGGGCAAGGGCATCGAGTGGGGGATCCGCGCGATGGCCGACCTGCGCGACGCCGGCGTCTCCGCCCACTACACCGTCTACGGGCAGACGCACCCCAAGGTCGTCGCGCACGCCGGCGAGGCCTACCGGGAGTCGCTGGCCGACCTGATCGCCGAGCTGCGGCTCGAGGACCGGGTCGTGCTCGACGGCCGCTACCTCGATCCCTCCCAGCTCGCCGCGGCGGTCGCCGAGGCCGACGCCGTCCTGCTGCCCTACGACTCCCGCAACCAGGTCACCTCCGGAGTGCTCGTCGAGGCGCTGGCCGCCGGACGACGGGTCGTCGCGACGGAGTTCCCCCACGCTCTCGAGCTGCTCGGGAACGGCCGCGGCCGCACGATCGCGCACGAGGACCCCACTGCGATGGCCGCTGCGCTGCGCGAGGTGCTCGCCGGCTCCGCCCCCGCAGCCGCTCCGGCCGCCCTCTCCTGGCCCGCAGCCGCCGGCCTCTACCTCGATCTCGTCGAGCGCCTCCGCATCGAGCACGCGGCGTGACCGCGGGGCCCGCCCTCGCGACGGCACTCCCTTACGAGCACCTCGACGCCCTCACCGACGAGCGCGGACTGCACGAGCACGCGCTGCTCGACGCGCCCCGTCCCGAGCACGGCTACTGCGTCGACGACGTCTCGCGCGCCCTGATCGTGGTGGCGCAGGAGCCGGAGCAGACGTTCCGGACCCGACGCCTCACGGAGCAGTACCTCCGCTTCCTCGAGGCGGCCGCCGAGCCGGACGGCACCGTGCACAACCGGCTGTCGCCCGACGGCGAGTGGGCCGACGCCTCCTCGCTCGGCGACTGGTGGGGCCGCAGCGTCTGGGCCGCGGGGGTCGTCGCCGCGCACGCCGAGCTGCCGCTGACCCGCCGCCGCGCGATGCGGCTCTTCCTCCACCTCGCGGAGGAGCGCTCGCCGGACCTGCGCGCCATGACGTTCGCGGTGCTCGGCGCGGTCGAGGTCGTCGCCGTCCGCCCGCACTCGCTGGTCGCGGTCCAGCTGCTGCACGACGCCGCGCCGATGCTCCTCTCCTGCACGGACCAGGCCTGGCCCTGGCCGGAGGCGCGCCTGCGCTACGCCAACGGCTGCGTCCCCGAGGCGCTCCTGGCGGCCGGCGAGGCGCTGCAGGATCCGCCGCTGCTCGCGCGCGGGTTCGCCGCTCTCGCCTTCCTGCTGGGCCTCGAATCGCGCGACGGCCGCCTCTCGGTGACGGGCGTGGCCGGCCGCGGGCCCGACGAGCTCGGAGTGCTCTTCGATCAGCAGCCGATCGAGGTCGCCGCCATCGCCGCCGCGTGCGCCCGCGCCCTGACGCTCGACGAGGATCCGCTCTGGCGCGAGGGCCTCGCCTCCTGCTGGGCCTGGTTCCACGGGGTCAACGACTCCGCGACCGTGATGGTCGATCCGCTCTCCGGCGCCGGGTACGACGGGCTGGAGCCGCAGGGGCGCAACGAGAACCGGGGCGCGGAGTCGACGATCGCCGCCCTGCACACCTCGCTCGTGGTGCGGCGGGCCGGCCTGCAGCCGACGCGGCCGAGCGTCCCGGCGGCCCCCGCGGTCGTCGCCGCCCGATGACCGCAGGACCCGGGGACCCGGCGGCCGGGCTGCGGATCGCGATGCTCGCGCCGATCGCATGGCGCACGCCGCCGCGCCACTACGGGCCGTGGGAGCAGGTCGCGAGCCTCCTGACCGAGGGGCTGGTCCGCCGCGGAGTCGACGTGACGCTCTTCGCGACCGGCGACTCCCTGACGACGGCCGCGCTCGAGTCGGTCGCTCCGACGGGCTACGCCGAGTCGGGCCGCGACGGCCGCGTCTGGGAGGCCCTGCACATCGCGGCGGTCCTCGACCGCGCCGGCGAGTTCGACCTGGTGCACAACCACCTCGACTGGCTGCCGCTCGCCCTCGCGGCGCAGTGGCCCGTGCCACTCGTGACGACGGTGCACGGCTTCTCGGGGCCCGAGATCCTGCCCGCCTACCGCGAGGCGCTGCGGCATCCGCGCACCGCGCACCTGGTGTCGATCTCGGACAGCGACCGCTCCCCCGAGCTCGACTACGCGGCGACGGTGCACCACGGGATCGACGTGGACGGCTTCCCCGCCGGATCCGGAGGAGAGGATCTCGTGATCCTCGGCCGGATCCACCCCGACAAGGGCACGGCGGAGGCGATCCGGATCGCCGCCGCGGCCGGACGCCGACTCCTCATCTGCGGCATCGTGCAGGACGAGCGCTACTGGCGCGAGGAGGTCGAGCCGCTCGTCGACGGGACGCGCGTCGTCTACCGCGGCTCGGTCGGGCCGGAGGAGCGCGCCCTCGTCCTCGGCGGGGCGCTCGCACTCCTGCACCCGATCGGCTTCGACGAGCCGTTCGGCCTCTCCGTCGTCGAGGCGATGGCGTGCGGGACGCCGGTGATCGCGTACCGCCGCGGATCCATGGCCGAGATCATCGACGAGGGCGTCACCGGGTTCGCGGTGGGCTCCGCGGCGGAGGCGGTCGCCGCGGTCGAGCGGGTCGGACTCCTCGACCGCGCGGCCGTGCGGGCGACCGCGCGCCGCCGCTTCGCCGTGGACCGGATGGTCGACGAGTACCTCGCGGTGTACGCGGGAGTGCTGGGGCGCTGACGCCGGCGTCACGTCGGCATCGGATGCTCGCGTGACTCCCGGCCCGCTGCACCGAGTCGCCCGAGAAGGCTCGTTCTCGACGCGGAGAACGAGCCCTCCCGGGCGACTGAGCGATGCTGATAGGAAGAGGCCGTGCCTCGACCTCATCTCTTCGTCACCCGCGGGAGCCTCCTCCACTTCGCCTGCGACGCGTGGCTCCTGCCGACGGACCGCTTCCTCTCGTTCACGGACTTCTGGCGCGGGGTGCCGCAGCTGGAGGATCGCGCACGCGCCGCGCTGACTCCGGAGTTCTCGGACGGCCGACAGGCGGCACTGCCGCTCGCGCCGCGCGACGGCGAGCCCACTCCCGTCCTCACCGCCGTCCCCGATCACGCCGTGCGCGACGCCGAGGACAGCGAAGGACTCGCCGACATCGCCCGCCGCCTCCGGACCTTCGTCGAGGTCGCCGCGCGGACGGCGACGAGAGATCGGCGCACGAGGCGGCCGCTGCCGCTCCTGGCCGTGCCGCTCTTCGCGACGGCGGGCGGCGGATCAGGGACCCTCCGCGACGCCGTGCTCGCTCAGCAGCTCCGCGTGCTGCGGGAGGCCGCCGAGGCGTTCGAGGTCGACATCGCGACCGTCACCCTCCGCGCCGACGTCCACGCCTTCGCCCAGTCCAGGCGGCGACTCGATCCCGCGACGTCCTGGCCCGAGCTGGAGGCTCCGGCCCTCGAGGAGGCGCAGAGCCTCGCCGAGCGCGCCCGGCGCCGCCGGCTCGTGCCCTTCCTCGGCGCCGGGACCAGCGTCAGCGCCGGCGGCCCCTCCTGGGACGGACTGCTCGAGGAGCTCGGCCGCGAGATCGGACTCGACTCCGAGACGTCCGCGGTCCTCAGCGGGAAGAACGTGCTCGACCAGGCGTCCTACCTCGCGACGCTCTTCGACGAGGAGAAGCCCGGACGGTTCGCCGAGGCCGTCGCCCGTGAGATCGGATCCCTCGAGCGGTACGGTCTCGCGCCGGCGCTCCTCACCGCGATCGACTCCGAGCAGGCCATCACGCTCAACTACGACCGCCTCTTCGAGACGGCGTCCGAGGACGCGGGCGTCCCCCGCGCCGTCATCCCCGGCGACCACGAGGGCGACCACGAGCGCTGGCTGCTCAAGCTCCACGGCACCGTCGACGACCCGTCCTCGATCGTCCTCACCCGCGATGACTACCTCGGCTTCGATTCCTCCCGCCGCGCCCTCTCCTCGATCGTGAAGGCCACCCTCGCGACCCGGCACCTGCTCTTCGTCGGCTTCGGCCTCACCGACGACCACTTCCACGAGATAGTCCACGACGTCCGCCGCGCGTTCCCCTCCTCCGCCTCAGGAACGCTCGCGACCGCCCTCACCCTCTTCGCGGATCCGCTCGACGAGCGCCTCTGGCAGGGGAGGCTGCGGCTCGTGCCGATGCTGCCGGTGCCCCACGATCCGTCCCGCGTCGGCGAGGCCGCCCGCGTCCTCGAGATCTTCCTCGACGCTCTGGCCGCCTTCGCGACGGACGCCCACTCGTACCTCCTTGCACGGGGACACGAGAGCGCGATGACCGAGGCGGAGCTGCGGCTGCGGGAGCGGTTGACCGCGCTGCTCCGGGAGGCGACGGCGGAGGAACGGGCGACCGGGGCGTGGCAGGAGGTCGCGGGGATGAGTGAGCGGCTGGGTGGGGAAGGGCGCTAGCTCGGACAGCGCTCGTCGCTCGAGGGCCGAACGGCCGAGCCGGCGGTCGTCGGCGAGTCCTGCGCGAATGGACGAAGGACCAGCGGATCGACTGATCGCGGGCGAGAGGTCACCGACCTCCCGCCCGGCACCGCTCAGACGGCGTCGTGGAGCTCGACGTTGTCCTGATACTCGAAGTGCGTCTGGACGCGATCCGAGACGTCGATGTTCTGCAGCTTGCTGGACGCTGGGATGAAGCCCACCAGACCAGCTGCCGTCTCACCGGCCTGAGCCGTCCGGTAGACGAACTTGAGGATCGCGTCGTTGCGGGAGTGGTAGCCGTAGACCGCTTCGTCGACCGAGGCGGTCAACGAGTCCCAGTTGCTCTTCGCACCGATCGCGGTGCCGAGGAGATGTGCGGCCTGGATCCGCGGCCCTCCGGGCTTCGTGCCCATGGACTGCGCGGCGACGACCATCGCCCTCGCTCCCAGACTGTGACCGATGAGCACGTACGACTCCGCGTTCGTGCGTGCAAGGAGATCACCGATGATCACGCCGGTCTTGTCGGCGCGGTTCTTCGCGACGTGCCAGGGGTTCCTCGCGAGGTCCGAGGCGATCATCGCCGGCCCGGCGACGCCTCCAAGAAGCTTCGCCCCCGCCTTGTGCCCGAGCGCCGCCGCTCCTCTGAGCAGCCCCATGGCGACGCCCTTGCCTGCTGCGCCCAGGGCGAGATCCGTCAGATCCCGCAACTCCTTCGACCCCCATCGGACGCGGTAGACGGGCGAGTCCGGGTAGCGGGAGTCGACGATCGACTTCCACTTGCCCCATCGGTCTCCCTCACCGTCGGTGAGGAACCCGTTAGCGACGACCACGGGGACGCCGCCCGTTCCCGGACGGAGCAGCTCGATCTGGAACGACTTGTCCTCGCTCAGGTAGGCGTTCGCGACCGATGCCCCGAGGACACCTCCCACCGCCGCTCCGACGGCCGTCACGACCGCCGTGCCGCCGGCCATGCCGAGCCCGCCCGCTGCGAGGGTGCCGCCGCCGAGCAGCGCGAGTCCGTGTGAGCTCGCCGCTGCGCCGGTGAATCCGCCGAAGACGCCGAGCGAGCCGATCGCGCCGCCGATGGCGGGAGCGGCGAGGAGAGCGACCGGCGCCGCCATCGCGAGGACAGCGATGCCGCCCACGATGATCTTGGAGGTCGCGTCGAGGTCGGGCTTCTCGTATTCGAGGAAGGCCTCGTAGTCGTGCAGCTCGCCGAAGGTCCCCTGGGCCTTCTCGAAGCCCGGGATCTCGTGCTTGTGCTCGGCGCAGAACTGGGGGACGCGCAGAGCGCCGCGCTCGCGCACCGCCATGTTGCCGCAGCCGACAGCCACGCACGGGAGCGTCGCGGATCCGCAGCCCTGGCAGACGTACACCGGAAGCTGCCCCGCGGGACGGTTGGACTTCCGGTGCTCGGTGTTGAAGAAGCACGACGAGCACCATCCGTGCTGGACGTCCAGCAGCGAGACGTCGTCTGCGACGTCCGCGATCCACTGCGCCGTCTTCGCGTACGTTTCGGCCACTTTCTGTGCGGTCCGCCGCTCCTGCTCCACCTGCTGGAGAGCGGCCTTCTGCTCGGCCGGATCCGAATACGCGAGAGCCTCGGCATTGGACGTCATGCGGGCGCGATACCAGGTCTTGGCGTACGCCCACATGTTGCTGCGCAGTGCAGGATTGCTCTCGAGAACGCCACCGCTCTCCGTCACCGGCGCGAGATCGGTGAATTCCCCCGCAAGGGAGAGAGTCGCCCCCTGATCCGAGACCACATCCACTCGGAGACGGGTTCCTTCGACGACATAGGCGTGCAGTGAGCCGGGCATGGGTTGATCGTGCCATACCGGTCGAGGTCCGGTTCGCTGCGGAAGGGCTGTCGCTTCCTTCTCGATCGGTCGCCGTCCCGTTGGATTCTCCGCGCTCATCGCGTCGGACTCTCCCCCATACCAAGACCGGAGCAGACGGACTCGAAGACGGTCAGTGACACCCCCTCTTCTCCCGGCGCGAGAAGGGAGCCGATGCGGTGAAAGTCGGTACCGTCCGACAGACTCACCGGAACGACGAAGGGGACGAAGTGCAGTTCACGATCAACGGCGCCACCTACGAACTCACACGGGAACAAGTCGAGAGCACCCTCGCCCGTACCGCGCCGGCCGAGGTGAGCACGTACTCCGTCGAGGTGAGCGGCAGCCGCTTCCCCGTGAAACAGGTGATCTCCGAGGTCACCGGTCTGCAGAGGAGCGAGTTCACCTCCGGCCAGGCACAGCGGGTCCTCACAGGGCTCGGATTCCTGGTGCTCAGCACTGCTCCGGGAGCTCGAGGGCGCATCTCCGGTTCCACGCGGTCCTTCGACGGCGTCGAGTGGGGGCTCGCCGCATCCGAGCACGGTTACGAGGAAGCGTCCTCGGGCAAGCTGCATCTCCCAGGATGTGCTCACGGCGTGACGACTCCGATCCGCATCTGGGCCCAGGACGAAGTGCTGAAGGCCTGGGGTGCTGCGCCGGATGTCGATCTCAGGACGCTGACGCGACCGGGATGGTGCTCGGACTGCGCGGCCATAAGAGGAACGACCGACCCCGGCGTTCCAGCGGAGCAACCGGAGACGTCCGGACGGACGGGCCGGGCGGAGCGGACGGCGATCGCGCAGGCCGCCCGGGTCGTCCTCGACGGTGGTCTCCGACGCCAGGCCTCCGCGTTCGACGGCCGGACCGTGACCTGGACCGCTGATACTGCGGCGGCACTCCGGCGAGCGATCGAGACACCCGGGTCGACCGGCACTTTCCGTGAGCGGATCGCCGAGCAGATGACTGATCAGCCGAGGGCGGTCGTCCTGCTCGCCGCTGAGCTCTGCTTCCTGCAGCGCCTCCCCCTCATCAACATCCGGGCGCAGACGAAGCTCGCTCTTCTGCAGGAGATCCTCGACGTGCTGCCCGATCGCCCCCGGGTCCCTGATGTGATCGTCGACGCCCTCGACACTCGCGGCGTCTTCAACGGCGGTCAGGGGTTCAACCAGCAGATCGCACAGCATCTCCTCTGGTTGTGCGATTTCGTCCGGCAGTGGGACGCCCTCGCGTCCGACGATCGCGAAGCCGCGCTCGGCGATCCCTGGCTCTTCCGCGACCGCACGCTCGACATACAGGGTGATGCTCCACCGATCCGGAGCTCTCTGCTCGCTCTGGCCTGGCCGAGCTGCTTCGAAGCAATCGTCTCCGTCGCGCAGAAGCACGCGATCCGCGACGCCTTCGCGGGAGCGCTCCCGACGGTGACGGACGACGTCGACCGCGATCTGCTCGCTCTGCGGGACAGCCTCGACCCGAGCGGCGAGCTCGACATCGCCTGGTACTCGCCACCGTGGGACGCGGAATGGTGGCTTGCGGCACCGCCGACCGAGCATCGCGGCTGGGCCGTACCCTCGGCCGCTCCCGGCGCGCCACTCGCCCTCCCAGGCCTCCACGTCACGCTCCCGCCGGATGGCGGTCGAAGCGGCATCCGCGACGAAGCGCTCCGTTCATGGAGAGACTGGCCGACGTCCGGGGCCGGTCCGCGACCGCTCATCACCGATCTCCTCACCGAGGTGGATTCGGCTGCGCAGTTCCTCGTGACGATGGCGGCCGGCGACCAGGTCTTCGTCGACGGCTCCGACGACGTGCACTGGGGCGTCATCGGAGAACTCGATTCCCGAGGACGACGCGGCGTCGACTGGCGAACGCCGGTCTCGAGGTCGGAGATACCGAACGCCGTCCTCGACGTCCTGTCCGGCAGCGCTCCGATCACCGACGTCGGCTTCCTGATATCGCCGCCGATCGCACCGACGCCCGCACCTCCGCTGTCCGGCCCCCTCCGCCTCCCCCGCAGCACGCCCGAACTCGCGGGTCGCCTGCATTACGACTCACTGTGGCTGAACGAGGTGCTGGGTCTCCTCGAGGAGCGTCGCCAAGCGATCTTCTTCGGGCCTCCCGGAACGGGCAAGACCTATCTCGCCCGTGCTCTCGCCGACTTCATCGCGCCGAAGGGCGCGGTCCGCATCGTCCAGTTCCATCCCTCCTACTCCTATGAGGACTTCTTCGAGGGGTTCCGGCCGACGGTCGATGAGAAGGGGTCCGCGAGTTTCCGACTCGCACCGGGGCCGGTACGTCTTCTCGCTGCTGCGGCGGCGGCGAACCCGACAGTGCCGCATGTGCTGATCATCGACGAGATCAACCGGGCGAACATCGCGAAGGTGTTCGGCGAGCTCTACCTGCTCCTCGAATACCGCGACGCCGGGGTCTCACTGCAGTACTCGCCGGAGGAGGACTTCCGTCTGCCCGAGAATCTCTTCGTCATCGGAACGATGAACACGGCAGACCGCTCGATCTCCCTGGTGGACGCGGCGATCAGGAGGCGGTTCTCGTTCGTCGAGCTGCACCCCGCAGAGGAGCCGGTACTCGGCCTGATCGAGCGATGGTCGAAGGCACAGCACCATGAGATCAGCCGAAGTGCTCTGCTGAGGCAGCTCAACGAGCGGATCGGCGACCTCGACCGCGATTTCCAGATCGGCCCGTCCTACCTCATGGGCGCTTCTGCCCGCACGGACTCCGGATTGGCGAGGATCTGGGAGTACGACATCCTTCCGCTGCTCGACGAGCACTACTACGGACGCTTGTCTCGCGCGGAGGTCCGGGCGACGTTCGGTCTCAGCGCTCTCGAGCCCGGTGCTGTCACGGATCCGGACGAAGCGGTCGACGACGCTCCGGCCGGATGACCCGCGTCGAGTTCGACGAGAACGGCGGCTGGACGGCGGTCTCGTTCGACCCTGAGGTCATCGGTCGCGTATGTAGCGCAGGGCTGCTCGAATCCCGCATGACAGCGTCAGGCGCCGAGGTGAAGCCTCAGCTCAACAGGATCGGGGCGATTCGGATCGATGGCGACGAGGTCGTCGTCCGTCCGAAGGCCGCCTTCTCCTCGGTGCTCTTCATGCTGGGGTACGCGGCGGACCCGGGCTTCCGACCGGAAGAGGTCTCCGGCGACGGCAGGGAGATCTTCCCCGCGGTCGCCGAGACGTACGCGCGCATCGCGGAACGTGCACTCGGGCACGGCCTCCTGCAGGGGTACCGACGGTACGACGAGAGCGCCATGACGGTGCGCGGGCGGGTCCGGTTCTCCGACCAGATGTCGCGCCGCGGCGGACGACTCCTCCCGATCGAGCTGACGGTCGACGACTACTCGGCCGACATCGTCGAGAACCGGATCCTGCGTGCGGCCGGCCGGCTGCTGCTCGCCGTGCCCCGCGTGTCGCCGGACGTCCGGCGGCGCCTGGCGCACCTCGACTCGAGACTGTCGGAGGCGGCCCTCCTGCGGCCAGGGACGATGACGCCGTCGTGGCAGCCGTCGCGGCTGAACCAGCGCTATCAGCCCGCCCTGCGCTTCGCCGAACTCGTGCTCGCACGCATCACGCCCACCACGACGAACGGCGGCCACACCGTCGCCTCCTTCGTCGTCAATATGGCGGAGGCGTTCGAGGCATTCGTGACCACGACTCTGAGCAGCGCTCTCTCAGAGGTCTCGCGGGGCGTCAGTATCGGTCAGTTCCCCGCTCATCTCGATCTCGAACGACGCCAGCCGATCCGACCCGACTTCGTCCACGTCGCCGGCGGCCGACCAGTGGTCGTCATCGATGCCAAGTACAAACTCGGACCACCGAGGGTCGAGGACCTCTACCAGATGCTGGCCTACTGCACAGTGCTCGGGCTGGCTGAGGGGACGCTCGTCTACGTCTCGAGCGCCGGAGACACGAGTGACCGGACAGCGACGGTGAAAGGCTCCGGTGTCGTGGTTCGGACGGTGCGGATCGACGTCACGAGGCCGCCCGCCGAGATGCTCGCTCAGCTGGACGACATCGGTCGAGCGGCTGCCAGGCGGGCAGGGATCAATACTTCTTCCGGCCTCTGAACTCCGCGCCTCGTCGTAGGGCCGCCTGCTCCATCGGACGACTCAGCCCAGACGGCCCGCCGCCTCAATCCCGCCCCGCACCCCACTCCCCCAGCAGCTCCCGCTCCCGCTCCTCCCCCAGCCCGGCGCCGCGTCCCGGCACGTGCGCGGCCGCCGCGTCCCGCAGCGTCTCGGCGAGGTTGCGGCGCTCGAAGCCCGCGGCCTCGGCCCGTGCCGTCGAGCGGGTGTTCATGCCGCGCCAGTCCGGGTCCGCGATCCACAGCGGGAGCGAGCCGGGGCCCGCCCACTGGCCGACGCCGCGCTCGAGCAGCCACTCCTCCGGCACGGCGACCGGCTCGGCGGACGACCCGCCGCGCGCCACGGCGAGGTGCTCGCCGAACGGCACAGGGGTCCCGCAGACGTTCATCACGCCCTCCACCCGCGCCTCGGCGGACGCCGCCAGCCAGGCGGCGAGGTCCCGCACGTCGACCACGGACGCCGGCAGCTCGGGCGCATCCGGCACCAGCACGGGCCCGGACCGCGTGCGGAAGCGCCAGGGCCAGTAGGAGGAGCGGCTCGTCGGGTCGCCGGGGCCGCCGATCAGGCCGGCGCGCGCGATCAGGGACGGCGCGGATCCGGCCAGCACGGCCTGCTCGCAGGCGGCCTTCGCGGCGCCGTACGAGGCGGGGTCGTCGGAGGGAGCGAGCAGCTCGGCGTCCTCGTCCGCGCCGACGACCGCGTTCTCGGCGTAGACGCTCGTGGTCGAGACGAGGACGTAGGCGCTGCAGCGCAGGTCGCGGACGGATCGGCGGACGTGCTGCGGGGTCGAGGAGACATCGATCACCGCGTCCCACGATGCCGCAGCCGCGGCGTCGAGAGCGTCGTCGCGGTCGCGGTCGGCCCGGACCAGAGACACCCCCGCCGGCACACCCGTCCCCCGCGCGAGGCAGGTCACGTCGTGGCCGCGCCGCAGCGCCTCCGCCGCGAGGTGCCCGCCGAGCCAGCCCGTGCCTCCGAGGATCAGCGTTCTCATCCCCGCATGCTCGCACGGGCCGCCTCGCGCGAAGCCCGCTGAGGTGCCCGAGTTGGTCCCGAGAACGCTGAAACAACTGCATTCCCGGGCGACTCAGCGCAGTGGGCGCCGAGCGAGCGCCTCAGAGACAAGTGCCCCTCCAAGAACCCCGGACACCCGACCACCCGAGCCCGCCCGCGTCCTCTGTCCGGAATCACGCGGGCGGCTCGGGTGCCCGAGCGGGTCACACGACGACGAAGGCGTCCAGGATCAGCGAGTTGCCCGTGGAGGCGGCGTTGCGCTTGCTGCCGCGGCGGATGGTGATGGTGTGCTCACCGGCGCTGAGGGTGCTGCTGGTGAACACGGTGCGGGCCGAGCGGTTCGTGGCGCTGTAGCGGTCGACGGAGGCCACGAGGACGCCGTCGATCAGGACCTCGTTGATGCCGGAGGTCGGGGTGACCCGGCTCACCCAGCTGACCTTCGTGCCCCGGAAGCGGAGGGTCGCCGAGGCCGTGGAGGTGCTGGAGTACGAGATGCTGCCGCCGCTGTCGGCGGTGCTCGAGAGCGTCGCCCAGGTGCCGACGGTCGCGATGACGGCGGCTCCGTTCTGGTACGTCCCCGCCGCCGGCAGCGTCGAGGTCGGGGTGGGCGTGGACGTGGCCGTCGGGGTCTCGGTCGGAGTGGGCGTGTCGGTGGGGGTCGGCGTGTCCGTCGGCGTCGGCGTGCTGGTCGGAGACGCCGTCGCGGTGGGGGTGGGGGTCGACGTGGAGACGGTCCCCGCGGTCACGACGAAGGCGTCGAGGATCAGCGTGGATCCGGTGGACGCCGGGTTGCGCGTCGTCCCCCGGCGGATCGTGACCGTGTGGGTGCCGGCGGCGATCGGCCCGCTCGTCCAGACCGTCTGACCCGAGCGGGTCGTGGGGCTGTAGCGGTCGACGGTGGCGACGAGGACGCCGTCGAGCAGCACCTCGTTGATGCCGGAGGTCGCCGTCATCCGGCTCACCCAGCTGACGCCCGTGCCCGAGAAGCGGAAGCTCGCGGACGCTCCGGCCGAGCTGGAGTAGCTGATGCTCCCACCGCTGTCGGCGGAGGAGGAGATGGTGCTCCAGGTGCCCGCCGTCGTGATGAGCGGCGAGTAGTTCTGGTACGTGCCCTCGCCGGGGATCGACGAGGCGGGCTCGTCGGGCAGCGGAACGACCGGCTGCTCCGCGAGCCAGCGGTCGAACGTGTCGAGCATGTCCTTGTTCGTCAGGCTCGGCACGTTGTGGCCGTTCGGAGCGCCGTCGGTCGGCGTGTAGAGGACCACGGCCTCCTTCGCGACGGGCTTCGCGAGCGCGACCCACGCCCCTCCGTGGACGGCGATGGGGACGAGGACGTCCTCGGTCGAGCCGGTCGTGCGGATCCGTGCCCCCGCCCACGAGGCCTGCGGCAGCAGCGCGGGGTCGGTCGCCGGGATCGTCGAGGGGTCGTTGTCGTAGTCCGGCAGAACCCGCTCCGGGTCGCGCCGGGCCATGTCGGCCATGTCGTAGACGCCGGCCGCGTGGTACGCGCCGCGGATCTCGGGGACCAGCTTGTTGCCGTACGCCCAGCAGAGCAGTGCGCCACCGCCGGAGTTCGAGCGGAGGAAGCTCGCCCCGATCCGCCACGTCTTCTGGAACCAGGCGACCGCGTCCACCTGCATGGCGACGGCCCGCTTGTTCGTGTAGATGCTGCCGCCGTAGTTCGGGCAGATCGAGATGACGCCCTTGTCGACGGCCTGGTCGGCGCTGTACTGGTAGGCGCCGGACAGGGCCGCGTAGGTGCTCCCGTTGGCGTGGTAGTACCAGTAGACGACCCGGCCGATCCGCTGCGACGGGACCGCGGTGTGCGGGACGAAGAGCCGCGCACGGTCGGTGCCGATCATCACGTCGATGATCTGGTACGGCTTCTTCCCCACGCGCGAGATCGCCGTGTCGCTGCGCCCGAGCTCGTTGGGCAGCGGCGGGATCACGCTGTAGTCGGGCGCCGCGGACGCGGTCATCGCGTAGGCGAAGGCGGATCCGACGCCGAGGGCGGCTCCGGTGAGGACGAGACGGCGGCTGTGGCGCGCAGGAGAGGACATGGGATCCCGATGTGGAGAGGGCTGCTCGGACGGCGGAGCCTGACCGGAAGGAGTGAGGGGGGTGCTGCGGTCCGGATCGGACCACCGTGGAGGGGGCGCGGTGCGGTCCTTCGGGGGACCGTGCGGGCGGGCAGGCGCGAGTGCATCCTCCCGCGTCCGCCGCGCGACCGCCAGACCCGCTTCAGGGACACCCGCGGCGGCGCTCCCACCTCGCATCGAGCGGCGGAGGGACGCGAGAAGGTCCTGGTGAGAGCGCTATCTCGCGCCACTGCTCTGGAGATGCCCGCCACGGGAGCGGAACCGCATCGTCCCGGTGGCGGGGCTCCGGGGTCGCACGGGGCCGGCACGGATCCAGGCCGCCTTTCGCTCGGCGCGCAGGTCATGCGCACGTCAACACTCCCGCGGGAGACCCCCGGATTGGTCGCGTTCTCTGGGTGCCACCTGATCGCCGGTTCAGCGCTTGCTCTCCCCCTTCTGAGTGCCGACCGGGTCGAGGGTCCGTCGTCCGCCGCCCACGTCCCGTCTCAGGGGGACAGGGCGACTCCGAGCCGCGACCTATCGTGATCCCGCTCCATCCGGAAGGCCCGGCGAGGCGCCCCGGGGGGAGGTCGATCCGTGTCGAACGCGCATCCCCGACCGAGCCACGGCCGCTCGATCGCCCTCGGCCTGGTGCTGCTCCTGCTCGCCGCCGTCCTCGTGGTCCTGCCCGCGTCGAGGGCCGCGGCGGCCACGGTCCTCCTCCAGGAGGGCTTCGGCGGCACCAGCGTCGCGGACTCGGCGTGGCAGCCGCTCGACGCCGCGTGCCTCACCCGGGCGACCGCGACTCCGCCGACCGGCAGCTCCCGGCTGGGCACGTGCGTGACCCCGAAGAACGCGGCGCCGGCGACCTCGACGGATCCGGGCTTCCTGCAGCTGACGGACAGCCGCGGATCCTCGAAGGGAGGCGCGGTCTTTAACCGGCCGATCCCGGCCACCGGCGGACTCGATGTGCAGTTCGACCAGTACCAGTACCAGGGCACGCTCGACGTCACCGGCGGTGACGGGATCGGGTTCTTCCTGACGGACGGCTCCCGCAGCCTCACCGCGGCGGGAGCCTCCGGCGCCTCTCTCGGATACGGGCAGTCCTCGACCAGCGACGGTGTCAGCGGCGGCTACCTCGGGATCGGACTGGACGCCTACGGGAACTTCTCGAGCACGGCGAACGGGCTGGGAGCGGGCTGCCCCACCGCTCCTCCCGGGGCGCTCGCCAACCGGATCGTCGCGCGCGGACCCGGCGACGGGAGGACCGGCTACTGCTTCATCCAGAGAGCGTCGCCCGGAACTCTGCAGTCCCTGCGCCCGACGGTCAACCTGGGGGACCCGACGAATCCGCCGGCGTCGAACGGACGCACCATCCGCATCACGGTGTCGGCAGCGGCCACGCCGGTGGTGACGGTCTACTACGGCTCCACCGCAGGCCTGGCGGCCGCCTCACTCGCGCAGGTGATGCAGTTCACGATGCCGACCGCAGCTCCGTCCACGTACAAGCTCGGCTTCACCGCCTCCACGGGAGGTTCGTTCGACACCCACCTGATCCGGAACGTCTCCGTCTCGTCCATCAACACGCTCGACGACATCACCCTCGTCAAGCAGATCGACCGCACCACCGCGCAGCCCTCCGCCTACACCGAGGGCGCTGCGATCCCCTACCAGTTCGTCGTGACGAACGGCTCGATCAAGGCGTCCCTCAGCGGGATCGTCGTCACCGACCCGAAGGTCGCGACGATCACCTGCGCGGCCACGACGCTCGCTCCGCTCGCCTCCACGATCTGCACGGGATCCCATACGGTCACGGCCGCAGAGGCGGTGGCCGGCTCCCTCGTCAACACGGCGACGGCCTCGGCCACACGGACCGCGACCGGCGAGACGACGACGACCGTCACCAGCAGGACCGCCACCGTCACCGCCCCCATCGCCGCCCCGGCTCCCGCTCTGACCCTCACCAAGACCGCCCTGCTCACCGACACGAACGGCAACGCCCAGGCCGACGCCGGAGAGCAGATCCGCTACTCCTTCCTCGCCCTCAACTCCGGCAACGTCACACTGCAGACGGTCGCCGTCGCCGACCCGAAGGTCACCGGCATCACGCCCGCCTCGACGCAGCTCGCCCCCGGAGCGAGCGCGACCTTCACCTCGGCGCCGTACACGGTGCTGCAGACCGACATCGACAAGAACACGTCGCTCGTCAACACGGCGACCGTCTCCGGCCGCACCCTGGCCGCCACGCCCGTGACGGTCACCGCGACCTCCACGGCCACCACGCCGATCCGCTACGCGCCCTCGATCTCGCTGACGAAGAACGGCACGATCCCGACCGGCGCCGCCGTGGGCTCGACCGTCTCCTACAGCTTCACCGCCACCAACACCGGCAACACCGGGCTGAGCGCCGTCGCGGTCACCGACCCCAAGAGCGGGCTCTCCGCGCTCGCCTACTCCTGGCCGGGGACCGCCGGGCGCCTCGAGATCGGCCAGTCGGTCACCGCGACCGCCTCGTACACGCTCACGCAGGCCGACGTCGACGCGGGCCAGGTCCTCAACACCGCGACCGCGACCGGCACCCCTCCGACGGGCGCCGCCGTCACGGCCACCGCCTCGCGGACGGTGACGATCGCCCGCACGAACGACCTCGCGCTCACCAAGACCGCGAACCCCGCCTTCATCAGCGCCGCCGGCACCGTGGTGACCTACACCTTACGCGCGTCCAACACCGGCACCACCACCCTCACCGCGGTCGCGATCAGCGACCCCAAGAGCGGGCTCTCCGCTCTCACCTACTCCTGGCCGGGCACTTCCGGACGACTGCTGCCCGGCCAGGTCGTCACCGCGACCGCCGCCTACACGACCACCGCCGCCGACGTCACCGCCGGCACGATCGCCAACACCGCCACGGCGACGGCGACCGGCCCGACCGGCGGGGCGTTCACCCGCACCGCCTCGGTGAGCATCTCGGTGATCCCCGATCCGGCGGCCGACGCCGCGACGGTCGTGCAGGGCGGATCGGTCGTGATCGACGTGCTCGCGAACGACGGGCCCGCCGCGACCGGCGCGACCTTCTCGCGCGCGCAGCTCTCGGCGACCCCGAAGGCGATCGGAGGCGCGGCGACCCCCGCCCCCGCCACTCCCGTGCAGGGGTCCGTCTCCTGCGTCGCGAGCGGAGCGACCCGCGGCCAGTGCACCTACCGCCCGATCGCCGCCTTCGTCGGCACCGACGTCTTCGACTACTCGCTCTCGGGCCAGTACGGCACCTGGAACGTGCGGGTCACGGTCACCGTCACCGCGCTGAACCGCGCGCCGGTCGCCCGACCCGACCGTGTGGTCGCGACAGCCGGCGGCCCCGCCGTCACCGTCGCTCCGCTCGCGAACGACACCGACGAGGACGCGGGCACGACCCTCGCCCTGGCCGGCACGAGCGTCCCGGCCGGGCTGCGCGGCACCTTCTCCTGCTCCGGATCCACGTGCACCTACACGCCCGCGGCCGACGGCTGGACCGGGAGCGCGACGATCGCGTACACGGTCACGGACGGCGCGCTCACGGCGGGCGGCACGATCACGGTCTGGGTCGATCCCGCTCCCCTCGTCCGGCGCGGATTCTCCGGCACCGGCACGACGAGCGGAGCGGTCGGGCTCGGCGCCTGGACCAGCTCCTCCGTGGTCGCCACGCCCGTCGCGAGCTGCACGGCCGGTCGGCCGAGCACCCTCGTGAGCTGGTCGGCCGCCGCCGGAGCGACCGGCTGGACCCTCGAGCGCCGCCTCGCGGGGACGACGCCCGGCCCGTGGACCGTGATCGCGGCACCCGCCGCCTCCGCGACGAGCTTCACCGACGACCGGGTCGGTGAGGGCCGCAGCTACCAGTGGCGGGTCCGCCCGGACCTGCAGCGCTGGCTCGGAGTCGCGTCCGCCGCCTCGACCGCCGTCGCCCAGCCGGCCGTCACCACCGCCGGAGGCTGCTGATGCCTCCCCGCCGACACCCCTCTCGTCCTGCACGTGTCCTCGTGAGGGAGACCACGCCCGCACCGGGCACCACCCACCAGAAAGGAACGGTCGCCATGACCACCACAGCACCCACCCGTCGCAGCCCCTGGAAGAAGATCGCCCTCACCGGCGGCGTCCTCCTCGCCGCGGGAGCCCTCGCCGGCGCCGGCGCCTTCGCCGTGTTCACCGACTCCGGCACCGCCGTCGGCAACGTCGACGCCGGCCAGACCGACATCTCGGTGACCGGAGCGTTCACCGTCGCGAACATCGCGCCCGGCGACACGGTCCAGCGCCCGATCAGCCTCGTGCTGCCGAACGCGACCAACGACGGCGACCTCGTCTCGTCGGTCCGCTTCTACCAGGACGTCACCAACGACGTCGTCGGCTCGGACACCACCGACCCGGGCCGCGTCGGCGCGTCCCTCGTCACCGGCGCGAACGGACTCGACTACCGCCTGCTGACCTGCTCCACCGCCTGGGTCCCCGCCGCCGCTCCCGCGGAGGCCGGCCCCTACACCTGCGCGGGCACGCAGACCGTCACAGGCACCGGCAAGCTCTCGACCATCGGCGGAGTCGCCAACGCGGCGAACTTCA
Source organism: Rathayibacter sp. AY1A3 (assembly GCF_002930975.1). Taxonomy (NCBI): domain Bacteria; kingdom Bacillati; phylum Actinomycetota; class Actinomycetes; order Micrococcales; family Microbacteriaceae; genus Rathayibacter; species Rathayibacter sp. AY1A3. The sequence goes on from NZ_PSTO01000035.1 coordinate 27,248, forward strand.
CCCCGGCGAACTTCGGCATCACCCCCACCACGACCGGGACCTTCCCCTCGGACGCCGGTGACGTGACGCTGAACACGCTGATCGAGCTCGTCCTGCCGACCGCGGCCGACAACGCGTACGAGAACGCCTCCGCCACGGTCACCTTCACGGCCGCCGCGATCCAGCGCGCCGGCATCCAGAAGTAGCCCGTCCCCCACCGCCTCCGTCCTGCCCGGCCGCCACCGGCGCGGGGCGGAGGCATCCCCCTTTCCTCCCGGAGTCGTCCCCATGCCCCACGCCCGTGCGCTCGTCGCCGTCCTCGCGGCGGTGCTCCTCGCGCCCGCGGCGAGCGCCGAGCCCGTCGGCGTGCTCGACGTGCGCGAGCTCTCGGCGCCCGGATCCCTCACGGACCTCGCTCCGGGCGACCGCGCCGAGTGGGCGGTCGAGGTGACCAGCACCGGCCTGTCGCCGCAGGGGGTCTCCGTGGCCTTCGCGGTCGACGGAGGGACGCTGGCGCAGGACCCGCGCGACGGCCTCCAGCTGTCCGTCGAGCTCTGCGACTCGGCGTTCACGGTCGCCGAGGTCGTCGACGGGGAGCGCACGGTCGAGCGCTACCTCTGCCCGGAGGACGCGATGCCGCTCGGATCCGGACCCGCGGCGACGCTCGGCCGGCTCGACGGTGTCCGTCCGCTCGAGCGCGGGGCCACCGTGGGCGTGCGCGTCCGCGTCCTGTTCCCGGAGTCGGCCGGCAACGGGACCGAGCTCGCGGCGGCGTCGCTGCGGGTGCTCGTGGGCACGACGGAGGAGGATCCCTCCCCCACCCCCGGCCCCGGCTCCTTTCCCGGAGCGGCGGGCGGCGGGCTGGCCGTCACCGGTCGCGACCTGGGCGCCGCGCTCCTGGGCGGGATGCTCGCCCTCGGCTCGGGCGCCCTGCTCGCCGCGGCTGCGCGCCGTCGTCACCGGAGGGAGCAGGCGTGAAGGCCCTCCGCGCTCTCCTCGGCGGACTGGTCATGATCGTGGCCGTCGCCGGCATCGCCGTCTTCGTCCTCTCCGCGCTCGGTCTCGTGCGGCTCGTGCCGGTGCTGTCGAACTCGATGGCGCCCGGGATGCCCGTCGGCTCCCTCGCCGTCACCCTGCCCGTCGACCAGGCCGCGATCCGCGCCGGCGACGTGATCGTCTTCACCGACCCGGACGATCCGGGCCGCCGCGTCATCCACCGCGTCACCCTCGTCTACTCCGAGGAGGAGGCTGCGGCCCTCCGCGGCCGCGAGCCCGGCCAGCTGGCGCTCACCACCAAGGGCGACAACAACGAGTCGGCCGACCCGTGGATCGTGACGATCGCGGACGAGCGGATCTGGCGCGAGAGCTCGGTGGTGCCGCTGCTGGGCTGGCCGAGCATCGGCCTCGCCCACCCGGAGGCGCGGTTCGCGCTCTTCGCCGCGGGCGGCGCGGTCATCGTGGGCGCGCTCCTGATCGCCATCTGGCGCCGCCCCGCGGAGGTCGCCCCATGAGCGGCGCGCACCGCTCGTCGGACGGCACGCCGCCCCCGGAGCCCCTGCGTCCGCCCGCTGAGCACGGGCGGCACAGCGCCCGGCCGTCCTCCCGCGACCGCGGAGCCCCGCGCCACTCCCCCGAGGTCCGCCGCCGCGTGGTCTCCCGCGCCGGCCTGGCGGGACTCGTCGCCGGCGCGCTCGTCCTCGGCGCCGCCGCCACCGCCACCGCCGTGCTCCTGGACCGGGGCTCCGTGAGCGCGCGGGTCGCCTCCGGCACCGTCATCGCGACGTTCACCGGCACCGGAGCGACGACCGTGCCGGTCCCCGTCGCGGGCCTCGTCCCCGGTGGCACGGCCCGGCGCCTCCTCGACCTGACGAACGCCGGGACCCTGCCGATGTCGGCCCTCCAACTGCAGACGGCCACCGGCACCGACCTCTCGGACGGCCTGCAGCTCGCGATCGAGCGCTGCTCGCTGTCCTGGTCGGCCGATGCCGCGACCTGCCCCGGCACCGTCACCACCGTGTCGGCCGACCGCCCCGCCGCCTCCCGCCTCGACCTGCCCGGCTCCCCAGCTCTGGCCGTCGGAGCGACCGACCACCTCCGCCTGACCGTGCGCCTGTCGGAGTCCGCGCCGTCCGCCGCGCAGAGCACCTCGGCGACCCTCACCGTCACCGTCGTGGGCCTGCAGCGCCCGGGCCGCCAGCTGTAGGGCGCGAGCGGCTCACTCGGCGGCGGCGAGCCCGACGGAGTCGCACATCACGTCCGAGTCGCTCGCCTCACCGGGCAGCACCACCGCCAGGCCGTCACCCTGACGGCAGGCCACCAGCGGCGGAACGGGCCTGCGCACCCCCTGCTCCGCAGCCGCGTTCGCCGCGGCGCGGTCGAGCTCGAAGCCGCCGTCCTCCCAGACGCCGGCGCAGAGACCGACCGCGGTCTCCGCCGACAGGGGTGCACCCTCCTCCAGGGGCCGCCCGTCCTGGTCGAGGAGGGACTCGGACACCTCCCCCACCAGGCCGGTGTCCACCGGTCCTCCAGCGCCTCGGACACCTGCCTCGAGGGAGGCGGTCGGATAGCACCGCGCCCCGATCTGCGTGAGAGCAGGGGGAGTGAGCACCGCGGCAGCCGCTGCGAGGAGCACGCCCCCGGCGAGGGTGCCGGTCACCGCGACCACGGTGCGGCGACGACGGATCGCTCGGCGGTCGTCCCGCACTCTCCCGAGCACACGCTCTCGGACGAGCAGCGCGCGATCGCGTCCGGGGTAGTCGTCCGTGTTCACAGGGCACCTCTCACGTAGTCGTCGTCCCGGATCCTCCGGCGGAGGCGGGAGAGTCTGTTGCGGACCACCGAGGTGGTCACGTCCAGTTCGGCGGCGGCCTCGTCGTAGCCCAGCCCGCGCTCGAGGCATGCCGCGTAGACCCTCCGGTCGAGCTCGGGGAGCGTGGCCACGACGGCGTCGACCGATCGGAGCAGCGCGGCCACCTCGGCCGCTCGCTCCGGCCCGTCGACAGTGGGCCCGTCGAGCACGTCCGCCCCGCTCGCGAGCGGCCTCCGAGAGCCTGCTCGGATCTCGTTCATGGTCAGGTTCCGTGCGGTCACCATCAGCCACGGCAGAAGCGAGTCGCCCGCGATCCTCACCAGGTCGCGTTTCCTCCAGAGCACGACGAACGCCTCCTGCACCACGTCGTCGACGGCCGCGGCATCCGTCACCCGGCTGCCCACCAGCCGGAACACCGCCGGCGCGTGGCGGTCGTACAGCGCCCGCATCGCGGCCTCCCCTCCGCTGCCGGCGAGCCGTCGGAGCAGCTCTCGATCCTCGACCTCGTCCGTCATGTGCGCCCGTCCTGCTCCCTCGTGCCCTGCCCGGCTCGGTCCGCCGGCGGCCGGTCGGCGACTCACCCTGCCGCGGCCCTCGCTGAGAAGTCTCCGGAGGCGAGGATTCGTCTCGAAACAGTGACCTCGTCGACGAGGAGGCCTTCGTGAGCGCGCTGACGCAGCGCTGAGGTGCCCGAGACGGTCGGCGACACGCCGGAGCGGGCGACCATCTCGGGCACCTCAGCGCGAGGGCGCAGGCGGGGCTACTCCCAGAAGCCGAGGTGCGCGCTGGAGGCCTCCTCCTCGAGGTGCGGACCCGAGACGACGATGGAGCGCTGCCCGCGGGCGAACACCTCGCGGCACGGGAGCGAGAAGGTCGGGTTCTCGGGGTGGTCGCCCGTGAGCCCCAGGAGGCGGTGCTCCGAGAGGGCGTAGACCACGCGGTCCACGCCGGTCCAGTAGACGGCGCCCGAGCACATCGCGCAGGGCTCCGCGCTCGTGTAGAGGGTGCTGCCCGGCATCCCCTCGGCCCCGAGCTCGCGGAACGCGGCGGCGACCGCGCGCAGCTCGGCGTGCTGCGTGGGATCGCCCTCCGGCGGGAGGGAGTTGTTGCCGGCCTCGGCGACGACGCGGCCGGCGGCGTCGACCACCAGGGCGGCGAAGGGGTGCCTGCCCTCGGCACGGGAGCGCTCGGCGGCGGAGATGCTCCGGCGCAGGAACGCGAGGTCGTCGGTGCTGAGCTCGGTCATCGTGTCCTCCGCCTGTGTACAAGTCGTCGATCCGACGTCGAGGGGGAGCCTACTCGAGCCGCCGTGTCGCGGATTGTTACGCCGTCATTACAGGCTTCGAACTTCTCCGGACACACTTGTTCACAACTGGCCGGCGTTCCGTAACGTGCTCACCACGTCCCCTGCGGACCGACCCGCCCCCTCGCCGACCGGAGCCAGCATGCCCTCCTCCCTCACCGCTCCCCCCGCCTCCGTCCCCGCGGGGACCGGCCGGGAGCAGCGGGTCGACGAGGAGGCCGTCCGCCTGCTGCCGAAGGCGGAGGTGCACGTGCACCTCGAGGGCACGTTCGGCCTGGGCGAGATCCTCTCCCTGGCCAAGGAGAGCGGAGTGCCGCTGCCGGGACCTGCGGCCACCCTGTTCGACATCGGCACTCACGGCTCGTTCGAGCGCCCCGAGGTCACCACAGGAGGAACCGCGGGCGGAGTCGGCGGCGCCGGGCTCAGCGGGTTCCTCCGCTACCTCGACTGGCAGTGCGGCCTGGTGCGCACCGCCGAGCAGGCCGCCCGCGTCGCCTACTCCTTCGCCGCCCGGCAGACCGCGTCCGGCATCCGCTACTCCGACGTCATCGTGAACCCGACGCACTGGAACGCCTGGCGGGGGCGCGAGACCGAGCTGCTCGCGGCCCTCGCGTCCGGCCTGGACGAGGCGGAGCAGGACGGGCTCTGCGTGGTGAGCATCGCGTGCTCGCTCCTGCGCTCGCAGACTGCGCTCGAGGCGGAGGCGCTCGTCGACGCACTGCGGCGGGCGCGCCCCGCCCGAGTCGTCGCGCTGAGCATCGACGGCGACGAGAAGGTCACCGGGCTCACCGGCGAGAAGTTCCGGCCCGCGTTCCGCGCAGCCGAGGCGGCCGGCCTCCGCCGGACCGTCCACGCGGGAGAGTCCAGCGGGCCGGAGGGGGTCTGGGACGCGCTCGACCAGCTGCACGCCGAGCGGATCGACCACGGTGTGCGCTCGATCGAGGATCCGGTGCTCGTGCAGCGCCTCGTCGACGAGGGCATCGCGCTCGATCTCTGCCCGCGCTCGAACGTGACGCTCGGCCTCTACCCCGACTGGGAGTCGCACCCGCTGCCGCGCCTGGTCGAGGCCGGGGTGCGCGTCACCGTCAACACCGACGACCCCGCGCCCCTCGCGAGCACCCTCGACCAGGACTGGGCGGTGACCGCCGCCGTCTTCGGCTTCGACCACGCCCGCCTGGTCGGCTTCGCGGCCGACTCGATCCACGCCTCCTTCGCCGAGGACGACCTGAAGCGCTCCCTCCTCGCCGAGCTCGACGCCCTCGTCGCCGCTCCCGACGAGGGCGGACCGTCGTGAGGCGCCGGACGCCGCTGGGCGCGGGCCTGCTCGCCGGGATCTGCGTGCTCGCCGTGGCGGGCACCGCGCCCGCCTCCCCCGCGGAGCCGGAGTGGAGCGACGGCGCCCCGGTCGCGCTCGCACCGCTCGTCGCCGCCTGGCCCGACTCCTACTCCGTCTCCGGCACCAAGTCCGAGCCGCTCTACGTCGAGCACATCACCTCCACGCGCGTCGGCCGCGACTTCGCCCTCACGATCGAGGTCGTCGCCCAGGGCGACAGCGCTCTGGGCACCCAGCGGAGCGCGGTGGAGCTCGCCGGCGACGGCAGGATCCGCTGGATCGAGGGCTGCCCCGGCTCGGCGCAGTGCTCGGACGACACCGGCCTCCGCGGCTTCCTGTCGCAGGCGGCTCTGCTCGCGACCGCTGCGCGCGGGGGTCTGCCCGACACTGGCACCGGCCGGACGCTCCACGGCCACCGCGTGGTGTGCCTCCCGGACGAGGTGCTCCACCCCGACCATCCGCCGGTCGTCCCCGGCCTCAGCCCCTGCTTCTCGATCGCGACCGGCGCCCTGCTCGGGCACTGGTCCGAGGACAGCAGCGCCTTCGTCGGCGCGACGCTCGCCGCCGGCCTGACCGACAGCGCCGGCTGACCCCGACGGCGTCGGCCGACCCCGACGACCCCACCC